>CAZSUJ010000008.1:0-72362 GCA_964609925.1 uncultured Chthoniobacter sp.
GAATGATCGGCTTGAGCGTCTCCATGTCCTCGCCGAATAGCGGCGAGGCGAGCTGTGACTCGCGGGCGTGCATCCAGTTGACGTTGCCGCGGAGCGTGTTGATCTCGCCGTTGTGGGCGACGTAGCGGTAAGGGTGCGCGCGTTCCCAGCTCGGGAAAGTGTTCGTGCTGAAGCGGGAGTGGACAAGAGCCAGCGCGCTCTCCATGCGCGGGTCGGACAGGTCGGGGTAATACCAGGCGACCTGCGGCGGCGTGAGCATCCCCTTGTAGACGAGGGTGCGCGACGAGAAGCTCGGCACGTAGAAAAAGCTGCTGCCCGGCGCGCCGGCGTAGCGGATCTCGTTGAAGACGCGGTGGCGGATGACGAAGAGCTTCCGTTCGAAGGCGAGGTCATCCTTGATCGAGGCGCTCCGGCCCACGAAGGCCATGCGGACCTCGGGTTCCTCCGACTTGGCCGTCTCGCCCAGGCTGGCGTTGTCCGTTGGAACGGTGCGCCAGCCGAGGAACTTCTGGCCCTCGGCGCGGACGATCTGCTCGAAGCGGTCCTCGATCTTCTTGCGCGACTGCTTCTCGGGCGGGAGAAAAACCATGGCCACGCCGTATTGACCGGGTGCGGGCAACTCGAAGCCCTCCTCCTCGGCCACAGCCGCGAGAAACGCGTGCGGCATCTGGATGAGGATGCCGGCACCGTCGCCTGTGTTTTCCTCGAAGCCGCAGGCCCCGCGGTGCTCGAGGTTGACCAAGATCTGCAGGCCTTGGCGGATGATGTCGTGGGACTTGACCCCCTTGCGGTTGACAACGAAGCCGACGCCGCAGGATTCGTGCTCGAATTGCGGGTCGTAAAGTCCTTGGCGCGCGGGCTTTTTCATGGGCTGTGTCGGTAGGTGTCCGGCGAACGTTTGAAGCTAGGGAATCCAGTGACGGGCGCAAACCAATTTTGACGCATCCGTCACTGAGAGAGCAACGTCCGTGCCAATGCGTGCGGTTGCGGCTTGTTTGGAGGCTCAAGCCCCACCACGCGAAGCCACGCTCACCGGCCGCAGCCCCTGGACCCTGCCCTTGATGGCCAAAGCCGCGTGCATCCGTTCGGCGACGGTCATCGCCCGCAAGCGTTCAAGCTCCGCCTGCCGGGAGGCGTCCGCGGACGCAGCGGCACCGCGGGCCTCTCAACCGGGGTCTAGTCCCACGCGACGAGCCAGAGCCCGCTGGTTATCGTCGAATGTGAGGAACCGTTCCGCGCCGAGGGTCAGCGCAGCGGCTACGTTCAAAATATCGTAGGCGCGGTGTCCGCCCTTGAGGGTGAAGCGGGCTGAAATCTCCCGCGCCTGCCGCACCACCTCGACATGGTCGCAGGCCGACAGCAGCAGATAACCTGCGCCAACATCCGCGCGGGCATCCTGCAGCATCGCTGCCGCCTGCGCCGGGGCGATCACTCGCCGCCAAGCGGCGAAACGCGCCGCATTCTCGAACTCGAAAAGCGTGAGCGCAGACAAACTGATCGGCCCCGCGAGCAAATCCGTGATCCGCCGTGCCCAGGTGCTGAAAGCGTCCTTCCCGTAGAGCGAGAAAAGGAAACTGGTCTCCGCATAGACTGTCATCACCAGCGGCCACCCGCCTCATCCAGCACGGCTCCAACCTCCGTGCGCCCGAGTTTGGGCCAGCCGGTCTTGTCCCGCGAGCGCGCGGCACTGGCCGACCATGCCAGCCGCCGGTCCGAGGGGTCTACATCTGGGACCAGCCGCGCGACGGTTCTCCCGCCCCGCCGAATCACCACCTCCTCACCCGCCTCCACCCAATCCAGAAGCTTGCCGTAGGTATTGCGCAGATCCCTTACCGTTGCTGTCTTCATGCTACATAAATTGTAGCCAAGTCATATCCGAGTCAAGCAGGCTCAAGCCGTGGTTCCGGCGGAAAAGCGGCAAAGGATTGCCGCAGTCCGAAAGCGCTTCGCGCGTCTCCTCCTTGCGGGCGCAGCCCGCTTTGGACTGCTGTGATGCTTCACAGCTTTGCCCTCGCCGACGGAATCAGCCCCCAAGCCGCTTGCGCGCGGTGCGACGTTTGGCGGAGAACTTGCCTGGGGATTTCGACGGGCCACCACCCCGCGAGCGGGTGCGTTTCTCGGACTCGGGGCGGGCGCGGAGTTCGAGGATGAGGGGGAGGCCGGGGTATTCGCGGACTTTTCGGATCTGGGTGTTGAGGTAGGTCTCGTAGGACGGCAGGAGCAGGCCGGGGGCGTTGACGAAGAGGAGGAACTTGACCGGGGCGAACGGGCGCGGATCGGTTTCCTCGAGCTGCGTGGCGTAGAAGACCTTGAGGCGGCGCGAACCCTTCATCGGGGGCGGGTGCAGGGTCAGGGCGTCGCGGATCACGCGGTTCAGTTCGCCGGTGCCGAGGCGTCGGGTGGCGTGCTGGCGGACTTTTTCCAGCGTGGTGCCGAGGCGCTTGAGGTTGTCGCCGGTCTTGGCCGAGAGAAGGACCATGGGGGCGTAGGGCAGGAAGAAGAGTTCGGATTTCCAGCGCTCGAGCGTCTCCTTGATGCCATCGCGGCCGCGGGCCTCGTCGGGCAGGAGGTCGGCTTTGTTGACGGCGACCACCACGGCCTTGCGCGCTTTCTGGGCGAGGCCGGCGATGCGTTTGTCCTGCTCGGTCACGCCGGCGGAGGCGTCGATGACGAGGACGCAGACGTCGGCGCGGCGGATGGATTCCTCGGAGCGCATGACGCTGAAGACTTCCACCGAAGTGTTGTGGCGGGAGCGGTGGCGGATGCCCGCGGTGTCGAGCAGGCGGTAGGGGCGGCCGCCGAGTTCGCACGGGACATCGAGGGCGTCGCGCGTGGTGCCGGCGATCTCGCTGACGATGGCGCGGTCGCTGCCGAGGAGGGCATTGGTGAGCGAGGATTTGCCGACGTTGGGGCGTCCCACGATGACGATGCGCGGAGGCATGGCATGCTCGGGCGGTGGCCCCTCGCCGTCGGGCGCACCGAGCGCCTCCTGCACGGCACCGAGGAGGTCGTCCGTGCCGCGCCCGTGCACGGCGCTGACCGCGACGATGCGCGGGAAGCCGAGGCGGACGAATTCGGTCGGGAGTTCGTCGTGGCTCGGGTGGTCGATCTTGTTGACGACGAGGATCACGGGGCGCGCGGCGCGGCGGAGCTTGGCCGCAAGCTCGGTGTCGAGCGGCAGGAGTCCGTCCTGTCCGTCCACGACGAACAGGACGGCATCGGCATCCTCGAGGGCATCATCGGCGGCGCGGTGCGTGGCCTCGGCGAAATCGGGGTCGGGGGCCGCGCCGATGCCGCCGGTGTCCACGATGCCGAAGGGCGCGGGACCGAGGCGGCAGACGGATTCGATGCGGTCGCGGGTCACGCCGGGTTGGTCGTGCACGATCGAGATGCGGCGCGCGGCGAGGCGGTTGAAGAGGGCGGATTTGCCCACGTTGGGCCGCCCGACGAGGACGACCTTTTTCATGCGGCGCGTCCGGCCCCTCCGAACGCCGACATGCCCCGCCAGATGTAGCCGACGCCGCTGACCAGCGTGAAGATTCCGGCCGCCCAGACGACCCACTTCTCGTGCGGGATCTGGAGCAGCACCCACGAGACGGCGGCCATCTGCAGGGCGGTGGCGATCTTGCCGAGGAAGCTCGGCCGCACCTCGATCTCGCCGGTGAAGAACTTGAGCAGCCCGCAGCCGAGCAAGATCACGATGTCCCGCGTGATGACGAGGATGGGGAACCACATGGGCAGGCTGACGTTCCAGGGATAGACGCTGAGCACAATGATGGCGGTGAGGAGGAGGCCCTTGTCGGCGATCGGATCGAGGACGACACCGAGGGCGCTGCGTTGATTGAAGCGCCGGGCGATCCATCCGTCGAGGCCGTCGCTCGCCGCCGCGACGACGAACGAAGCGACCGCGCACCAATGCAGCCACGCCTCGGGCGCACCGGCGCGCACGCTCGACGAGTAATAGACGGCAAAGACCACGAAGACGGGGATCAGCAGGATGCGGACGAGCGTGATCTGGTTGGCCAGCGTCATGTGCGGGCAGCGTGCCGCCCGTGCGCGGGGCACGCAACAGATTCTTCCTGCATTTTGCGTGGGCGGGGCACAGGATGCGGAGGAAGAATGTCCGCCCCCCTGCTCTCCTGCCGCGACCTCGAATGCCACCGTCCGCTGTGGCGCGAGGGCGCTTCGCATGTCGCGGGGATCACCGCCGAATTCGGGTCCGCTCGCTTCCATGCAGTGTGCGGGCCGGCGGGTTGCGGCAAACGTCTGCTGCTTCACTTGCTCGGCCTGCTGGAGCGGCCGGACGGCGGAGAAGTGTTCATCGACGGCGCCGCGACCACATCGCTCGACGAACCGGCCCGCGACGCGCTGCGGCAGAGAAGTTTCGGGTTCATCCTGCCGGCCTGCGCCCTGCTGCCTTCGCTGAGCGTGCTGGAAAACCTCGCGCTGCCCGTGCTGAAGTCGGGATGCGCAACGGAGTCCGGGCAGGCCGAACTCACGCTGCGGGCGCTGCAATTCTGCGGCCTTGAAGGGGAGGCCGACCTTTACGCGGGCGACCTCGACCCCGCGCGGGCGTCCGTGGCTGCTTTCGCGCGCGCGATCGTGCACCGTCCGGCCGTGCTGATCGCCGAGTCGCCTGCGTCCGAGGCGATCCTCGCTCCCCTCGCCCGCCGCGCGGTGGACGAACTCGGGCTGACCGTGGTGTGGAGCGGGCCGCCGGAAGGTGCCGCCGCCGCTGCTGCCGACCGCGTGCTGTCCGTGGAGAACGGCCGGCTGACCGCAACCGCGCGATGAACGCGCTTTGGCCGCCGGCGCGGCTTGTCTCCGGCGCAGCGCGCGCCCGCGGTTCGAGTTTCGCCCCGGCTTTCCTGCTCCTCGGGCGCGCGCGGCGGCGCGACCTCACGGTGCTCTACGCATTCTGCCGCGCGGCGGATGACGTGGCCGATGCGGACGGATCCTCCGAGGCGGAGCGGCAGGAAGCGCTCGCGGCGTGGCGGGCGGGCTTTACGAGCGCAGACTCGGAAGGACTCCCCGAGGACCTCACTGAGTTGCTCCGGCGCCGGGCTTTGGACCCGCGGCTGTGCCTTGAACTGCTCGACGGGGTGGAGACCGACCTAGCCCCAGCCGTGCGGATGCCCGACCGCGCGGCCCTCGATCTTTACTGCCACCGCGTGGCCGGTGTGGTGGGACGGCTCTGCCTGCCTGTTTTCGGCGCGGACCCGGCGCGCGCGGCGGATTACGCGGAGACGCTCGGACGCGCCCTGCAGCGCGTCAACATCCTGCGCGATACGGCGGACGATTTGCGGCGGGGGCGGATTTACTTTCCGCTCGATGAGCTGGCCGCGGAGGGGTTGGACGCCGGGAGTTTCAGCGGCGACCACGCGCGGCGGCAGCGTTACCTTGAATCCTTCGCGGCGGAGACGGATGCGCTGCTCGCAAAGGCGGAGGAGGTTTGTCCGGGCAAGGACCGGGCGGCGCTGCGTCCGGCGCGGGTGATGGCGTCCGTTTACGGCGCGCTGCTGGCGAAGATGCGCGGCAGCGGCCTGCGGGTCATGGAAGAACGCTACCGGTTGACGGCGGCGGAGAAGGCTCTGGCCGCGTTGCGCGGTCAGTAACCAGCCTTCTTCAGCATCGTGGCGATGCCTTTCGTGTTGTCCGCCAGCGTGCCCATGCGGAAGAACACATGGCCGCTGCGCCCGGGGCCGATGGTGCGCGAAAGCGCGACCTGGCGGAGGATCTCCTGCGGCGGCCAGCCCTGCTCGCTCATGCGGTAGGCTGCGATACCCGGATAGATGGGGACGCCGCGGGGGTTGGCCGCGGAGCCGCGCCACCATTTGAGGAGTTCGCCGAAGGACTGCGGCGAGTTGTCCTTCCAATAGAGCTGCGGCACGAGGTAATCCACCCAGCCGCTGCGCATCCATTTGACCGGATCAGCGAAGATCTGGTTCAGCTGGTCGAGGCCCGCCTTGACGGTGGGTGGCTGGCCCTTCGTGTAGATGCCGAACGGGCTGATGCCGAAGACGGCGCCCGGGCGGGCGGACTTGACGGCCTGCGAGGCGCGGGCGACGAGGCGGTTGACGTTGTCGCGGCGCCAGTCGTCGAGTTCGAGCTTGCCGCCGCCAGAGCGGTAACGCGCGTAGGTCGCGCTGTCGGGGAAGTTCACTTTCCCTCCGGCCGGCGGGTAGGGATAGAAGTAGTCGTCGAAGTGGATCCCGGCCACGGGGTAACGCTTGGCGATGTCGGAGACAACCTTGACCACGTGGTCCTGCACCTCGGGCGCGCCCGGGTCCATGCACACGATCGAGCCGATGCGGTGGGCGTGGGCCGGATAGCGGCGCGCCATGTGGCCGGACGCGAGGGAGTTGCCCGCCTTGACCGAGGCGCGGTAGGGGTTGATCCAAGCGTGGGTGCGGAGTCCGCGCTTGTTTCCCTCCTCGATGCAGAACGCGAGCGGATCGTAGCCGGGATCGCGGCCCTGCGCTCCGGTGAGGAAGCGGCTCCAAGGCTCGATCGATGAGCGGTAGAGGGCGTCGCCCTCGGGGCGGACCTGGAAGAAAATGTCGGTGAGCCCGAGCGACTTCGCCGAGTCGAGGAGGCGGACGAGTTCCGCCTTCTGCTCCGCGGCCGAGGATCCCTTCGACGGCCAGTCGAGGTTGTGCACGGTGGAAATCCACGCACCGCGGAACTCGGCCTGCGCGGGGAGCGCGAGGGCGATGAACGCGGCGAGGACGCTAAGCCACAATCTCGGTGCCGACGCCTTCATTGGTGAAAATTTCGAGAAGCAAAGCATGGGGCAATCGTCCGTCAATCATGTGTGTTTTGCCCACCCCTTTTTCGAGCGCGGCCACGGCGCCCTGGACTTTCGGGATCATGCCTCCCTCAATGACTTTCTGGCGGATGAGCGTGGCCACCTGCGGCCCGTGGACCGTGGGGATGAGGGACGAGTGGTCGTCGCGGTCGCGCATGATGCCGGGCACGTCGCTGAGGAAGATGAGCTTCTCGGCACGCAGCGCGGCGGCAATGGCGGCCGCGGCCTCGTCGGCATTCACATTGAGCGGCGCGCCCTCGGGCGAGGACGCGACGGGCGAGACGACGGGAACGACCTCCTCTTGGAGTTTGGCGATGAGACCGGATGCCTCGACGCCGGTGACCCGGCCTACGAATCCAATGTCTTCCTTGCCGCCGCGACCGTTGTCCACCGGAGGAAGTTTCTCGGCGCGCAGGACGTCGCGGCCGGACAAGCCCGCGGCGCGGCCGCCGAAGGAGTTGATGGTGGCGACAAGGCGCGGGTTGACCTCGCGCACGAGGACCTCCTCGACGATGCCGATGGAGGCTTCGTCGGTCACCCGCAGGCCGTTGACGAAGCGGGCGGCCAGGCCGGACGCGCGCATGCGGGCGCTGATGGCCTTGCCGCCACCGTGGACGAGGACGGGGTTGATGCCGACGGCCTCGAGGAACACGATGTCGCGCAGGAGCCGGTCCACCACCTCGTCGTCCTCCATCGCACTGCCGCCGTATTTGATGACGAAGGTGCAGCCGCGGAATTTCTGCATGAAGGGCAGCGCCTCGATGAGGGTGGCGGCGCGAAGATGGGGGTCGGCGAGGCTCACGGCTATTCGCTGAGGTTGAGCTCGACGAATTTCTCCGTCAGGTCGGTCGTGTAGACCGTGTAGAAGGATTTGCCCTGGTGGAGGTCGATGGTGACCGTGAACCTGCGGTGCGAGACGGCCTCGACGAGCTGGTTCTTGGGCGTGGGCGCGGCGGTGCCGGCGCGGACCGCGGCCACACCGTCGTAGTAGATGTCCACGAGTTCCTCGCGGATGCGCACGCCGCAGTAGCCGGCGGCGTCGAGGATGCGGCCCCAGTTCGGGTCGTTGCCGGCCCATGCGCACTTGACCAGCGTCGAGTTCGCGACGGCCTCGGCGACTTTGCGTGCGGCCTGGAAGCTGGAGGCGCCGCGCACCTGCACGGTCACGAATTTCGAGACGCCCTCGCCGTCCTCGACGATCATATGGGCGAGCTTGAGGCAGACTTCGTGGAGGGCTTCGACGAAGAGAAGGTAGTCGGGCGAGTTGGTCTTCAGCGGCGGGCCGCCGGACTGGCCGTTGGCCAGCGCAAGGACGGTGTCGTTGGTGCTCATGTCCCCGTCCACCGTGATCCGGTTGAACGTGCGCTCGACCACGTTGTGGAGCGCGTTCTGCAAGCCGCCCTTGGTGAGATTGGCGTCGGTGGTGACGACGCAGAGCATGGTCGCCATGTTCGGGTTGATCATGCCGGCACCCTTGGCCATTCCGCCCACGCGAAATGTGCCGCCGGACCCGCGGACCTCGACCGCGTATTCCTTGGCGAACGTGTCGCTGGTCATGATCGCGCGCGCCGCGGCGCCGCCGTTGGCGGCCGAGAGGCGCGCGGCGAGTTCGGGCACGCGGGCGGTCATTTTGTCGAGGGGGAGCGGGACGCCGATGCGGCCGGTCGAGCAGACGAGGACGCGGCGCACGCCGCAATCGAGGACGTCGGCCACGGCGACCGCGAGGGACTTGGCAGCCGAGACACCGCACGGTCCGGTGCAGGCGTTGGCGTTGCCGCTGTTGAGGAGCACGGCGCAGGCGTGCGGGGCGCGCAGATGGGCGCGCGAGACACGGACCGGCGCGGCCTTGACGCGGTTCGTGGTGAACACGCCGGCGCCGACGGCAGGGACAGCCGACGCGACGAGCGCCATGTCATCACGTCCTTTGTTCGAGGCCTTGATGCCGGCGAAAACGGCCGACGCACGGAAGCCCGCGGCGGCGGTGACACCTCCTTCGATGGTCTTCCAGCCACTCATGGCAGTCCGAGGCCCTCGTCCCAGCCCTGCGAGAGGTTGAAGGCCTGCACTGCCTGGCCGGCCGCGCCCTTGCCGAGATTGTCGAGCGCGCTGAAAAGCAGCAGCCGGCCGGCGCGCACATCGTCGCGCGCGGCCAAGTCCACGAAGTTGGTGTTCATGACGTGTTTGGAATCCGGAAGACCGGGCACGAGGCGCACGAAGCGCCGTCCCGCGTAGGCTTCGCGCCAAGCGGAAAGCACCTCGGACGCACCCACGCCACCACGCGGGGTGGCGGTGATCGTCGTGATCATGCCCCGCGTCACAGGGACGAGGTGCGGCGTGAATGTGACGGTGACCGTCGCGCCGGCGGCCGCGGAGAGTTCCTGCTCGATCTCCGAGAGATGCCGGTGCCGCGGCGCGCCGTAGGCCCGCAGGCTTTCGTTGCACTCCGAGAAAAGCAACGGCACCTCGGCCTTGCGGCCGGCGCCACTCACGCCGCTGAGGCTGTTGATGACGATCGAGGCGGGATCGAGAAGGCCGCGCGCAAGGAGCGGCACGAGCGGCACGAGGATGCTCGTGGGATAACAACCGGGGCACGCCAGCAACCCGGCTCCCCTCAGGGCTCCTTCGGGCAGAATCTCCGGCAGCGCGTAAACCGCCCCACCCAGCAACTCCGGCGCGGGGTGCGGTCCGCCATAGAACTCGGCGAACACATCGGCCGAACGCAGACGGAAATCCGCGCTGAGATCCACCACCTGCACGCTCGCGGCGCGAAGCGGTCGGGCGAACTCGGCGGCGAGGCCGTGCGGGAGGGCGAGAAAGACGGTGGTCGCGCCCGAGGCTTGCAGGGCCGCAGCCGTTGGCTCGACGAAATCCAGTTCGCCGAGCGGACTTCCCAGCAGCCGCGGGAAGACCTCGGAGGCCTTGCGTCCGGCGGATTGCCGCGAGGTCAGGGCCACCACGCTCACATGCGGATGCCCCGCGAGCAGCGCGACCAACTCCTCGCCGGAATACCCGCTTGCCCCGACGACCGCGACTTTCACCTTTTGCACCGCCCCGTTTTACCGTGGACGCGCCGCGGTGCAAACGCGCAAAAATGCAACCTGCGGCGCTTGCTTTCCGGCGCGCGCGGCGGTTTGTTCGCCTCCATGCGCGTCTGCCCCCTCAAGCGCGCCGCGGCCGGCCTCGCCGTTGCCGCGGGTTTGCTGCCCGTTTGTGCGACGGGCCAACTCCTGCGCGAGAGGGCCGAAAACACTTCGCAAGTCACGGCCACGCTGGGCTCGGCTCGTCCGCTCGTGCAGTCGGTTGTGGTGGCCGAGGGTGCCGGCGCCTTCCAACTGGCCAACCCGAATTTCCAAGACGAGCAGGTCGTTCTCAACCCGGCGGTCCAACCGGACGCGAACACGCGCCTGTTCTTCGAGAGCCGTCTGGGAATCGCCACGACCAACCAGGTCGCCCGCGTCGAGGTCAGCACGAACAGCGGCGGCGCGTGGAGCCAGATCTGGTCGCAGGCCGGGCTCGGAACGAGTTCGACCGGCCAGGGCTCCTACAGCCTCGTGAACATCCCGCTCGCCGCCTACGCCGGGCAGAGCTTGCTCGTCCGGTTCCGCTACGACTTCACGGGAGTGAGCGCCTACACCAACACCACGGCATCGCCGCCGTATGGCTGGTTCATCGACGACATCCAGATCGGAACACGCTTCGACCCCCGTTTCCATGTCGGAGCGGGCGATCCGACTCCCGATGAGATCCTGCTTTTGGAATACATCAACCGCGCACGCACGAACGCGACCGCCGAGGCCCTCCGCCTGCGCAACACGACCGACCCGGGTGTCACGAACGCGATCGGATTTTTCAGCGTCAACCTCGACCTGATGCAGGCGCAGTTCGCCACTCTGAGCAATTCGCTGCCGCCGCTCGCGATGAACCACCGCTTGGTCGCGGCCGCCCGTTTGCACAGCCAGGACATGTTCAACGGCGCCTTCCAATCCCACACTTCATCCACCAACCCGCTTCCGCCCAACCAGCCCCTCGACGGCACCTCCAACCGCATCACCCGCCAAGGCTACGCCTGGCAATCCTACGGGGAGAACATCTACGCGTATGGCGAGAACGCATGGTTCGCGCACGCCGGGTTCAACATCGATTGGGGCATCGGTCCGGGCGGCATGCAATCGCCGCCGGGCCATCGGCTGGCCATCCACTCGCCCGCGTTCCGCGAGGCCGGGCTCGGCGTCGTCCTTGGCACCAACACCATCGGCACTAACAGCGTCGGACCGATGATCGTGACGCAGGACTTCGCCTCTCCCCAAGGCGGCGGCGGCCCGCTTCTCACTGGCGTCGCGATCAACGACGGCAACACGAACCGCTTCTACGATCCGGGCGAAGGCATCGACGGCGTGCGCGTCGAGGTCGCCGGCGGAAGCTCTTTCACCATCAGCTCGACCCATGGCGCGTTCTCCCTGCCTTTGCCGGGCGACGGGACGCATGAGCTGCTCTTCCTCCGCGGCACGTGGGCTCCGGTGCGCCGTGGCGTCGCGGTGACCAACGGCGCGAATGCCAAGGCCGACTTCCTCGGCCAACGCCTGCGCGTGGAGTCGCTCCGGCGCCTCTCTCCCACGCAAGCCCGCATGGTCGCAAACATCAGCCCGGCGCATTCCTCGCTGGCCGTCATGCGTTCCGGCGACCTGCAGTCGTGGACCAACACGCCCCACACCCCCACGACGCTCACCAACGGCCTCCTGCAGATCGACATCACGCTGCCCGCGCCATCCGACCGCCTCTTCTTCCGCGTCGAGTCTGCGTGGACGAACCTGTGAGGCGCGAAGGCCTCACTTGACCCGCAAGCGCACGACCTCCTCGGTGCCGAGCGGTGGCTTCGGCGCGTTGGTGCCGAAGAAATGGGTGTGCGTCAGCTCCGACCCGGTGTGCAGCGAAGCCTGCATCGTCCAAAGCAGGAAAACGCCGGCCGCGACTGAGACGAGCCGCGCGGCCAGGCCGATCCCCGGGATCCGCGCGCCGAACCATGCGGCCGCCGCCGCCACCGCCGCGAGCCACGCGGCGAAAAGCAGCAGGTCGGACACGTTCTTGTGCTCCTGCACCGCCGTGGCGACAGATGCGCCGACATAGCGCACCTCGTCCGCCGCGGCGATGCCGGTCGAGTGCGCCCACGAAGCGGCCAGCGCACCCAGCAGCATGGACCAGCCGGCCAGGGTGAGGACGCGGCGGTCCGGCCACACGAGAGCCACCCACGCGGCCAGAACCCCGAGCAGCAGGAGCGTGACAGGGAAGTGAACCGCGAACGGATGGATCGGGTCGGGGAGGTGCAGCACCCTTGCGGAATAGCCGCTGGCCTGCGGCCTTGGCAATGCCGGGCGCGCCGCATTCCCCCGTGGACTCGGCGGCGGCGTTGGGGAAAACTCCGCGTCCGCATGTTCGAGGACTTCCTCAAGCAATCGCTCACCGGCCTCGATCGCCGCCACCTCCGGCGCTCGCTGCCCCCGGCCGGCGGCGTCACCGGCCCCGCGGCCGAGCGCGGGGCGCACACCCTGCACAACTTCTCGTCGAACGACTACCTCGGGCTGGCCGCGCACCCCGCGGTGATCAACGCCGCCGTGCGCGCGGCCCGCGACTTCGGCGCCGGAGCCGGGTCGTCGCGGCTGGTCAGCGGAACGCAGCGGCCCCATCGCGAACTCGAGGAAAGGCTGGCCGGCTTCAAGCGCACCGAGGCCGCACTCGTCTTCGGCAGCGGCTACGCGGCCAGCACCGGCGCCATCGCGGCGCTGGCCGGACGCGGCGACGTCGTCCTGCTCGACCGCCTGAGCCACGCCTGCCTGGTGGACGGAGCGCGCCTGAGCGGCGCCACGCTCCGTCCGTTCCACCACAACGACACGGGGCACCTCGAACACCACCTGCGCTGGGCGCGGACGAAGCACCCGTCGGCGAAGATCTTCGTCGTGACCGAGTCGGTCTTCAGCATGGACGGCGACACGGCCCCGCTCCGCGAGATCGTGGAACTCAAGGACCGCCACGGCGCCATCCTCATGCTCGACGAGGCGCACGCCGTCGGCGTGCTCGGCCGGGGCGGCCGCGGTCTGGCCGAGGCGTCGGGCGTGGCCGGACGCATCGAGGTGCAGATGGGAACGCTGGGCAAGGCGCTGGGCAGCGCGGGCGGATACATCGCCGGCTCGCGCAACCTGGTGGATTTCCTCGCCAACAAAGCCCGCAGCTTCGTCTTCTCGACCGCTCCGCCCGCCTCTTCCGCAGCTGCGGCCGCGGAAGCGCTCGAGCTTTGCACCGGGCCGGAAGGCGACCAGCGCCGCGCCCGCCTGCGGGAACTCGCGGGCCTGCTCGACCCAGCCCCGGACGCCGCCATCCACCCGGTTGTGCTCGGTGCCGAGGAGGATGCCCTCCGCGCGTCGGCCGGACTCGAAAGACTCGGCTTCCTTGTCCCCGCGATCCGTCCGCCCACGGTGCCCGCCGGCACGTCGCGCCTGCGCGTGAGCCTCTCGGCGGCGCATGAACCGGCGACGGTGCGCCAGCTCGCCGCCGCGCTGGGCGCCCTGCGCGAGCCCGCGGCCGCGGGCGACGCCGACAGCGTCTGTCCGGTCTGCGGCGCGCCGCTCACGCAGGAGAAATGCAAGGTTGTGTGCCGCAGCGCCGTCTGCGGCTACCGCATCGTTTTCAATTGCTCGGAGTTCTGAGCCGCGCAGAATCCGCCCATGCGATTTTCATCCCCCGACACCGACGCAAAGATCCAGCGGGTTCCCTCGCGTGACGAGATTCCCGAGGCCGACCGCTGGGATCTCACCCACCTCTATCCCGACGACGCCGCGTGGGAGGCGGAGTTTGCCGCGCTGCAGGGTCGCCACTCAGGCATCGGCCAGTTCCGCGGGCGGCTGGCCGAGTCGGCTGCCGCGCTGCTGGCCGCGCTTGAGTTCGAGAAATCCATCGACCAGCCGCTCGAGCGCCTCGGCACTTATGCCAGCCTGCGTGTGAGCGAGAACGCATCCGATCCGGCCTTCCTCGACCGCGAGGCGCGCCTCGAGAACCTGCGCACGCGCATCATCGAGGAGTGCTCGTTCCTCAGCCCGGAGTTGATGGCCATCCCGGACGACGCTTTCGCCACGCTCGCCGCCGCACCGTCGCTGCAGCCGTGGCGCCGCTCGCTCGAACGCCTGCGCCGCTTCCGGCCGCACACGCTGGACGAGCCGCAGGAGCGCCTGCTCGCGCTGGCCGGACAACCGCTAGCCGGGCACGAGGAGACCTTCTCGCAACTGACCAACGTGGATCTCAAGTTCGGGCTCGTGGCCGACTCCTCGGGCTTGGAACGCGAGCTCAGCCTCGGCAGTTTCAGCTCCTTCCTTGTGAAGCCGGACCGCGAACTGCGCCGCCGCGCCTTCCACCAGTTCTACGCCGAGTTTTCGGACCACAAGTTCACACTCGCCAGCACGCTGGCCAACTCCGTCCGGGCTGATGTCTTCCACGCCCGCGCGCGCAACCACACGTCAGCGCTCTCCGCCGCGCTCTTCCGCAACAACATCCCCGAGGCCGTCTACACGAACCTCGTTTCTTCCGTGCGGGCCAACCTCGCGCCGCTCTTCCGCTACTACGAACTGCGCCGCCGCGCCTTGGGACTGGAGGACATCCATCACTACGACACCTACGTCCCGCTGGTGGAGAGGGTCACGACGAACATCCCGTTCGACGAGGCCATCGACCACGTCATCGCGGCCGTCGCGCCGCTCGGCCCGGAGTATGCGCGCGAGTTGGAGTCGGGCCTGCGCGGGCGCTGGTGCGACCGCTACGAGTCGCGCGGCAAGCGCAGCGGCGCCTTCTCCAGCGGTTGCTACGGGTCCCCGCCTTACATCCTGATGAACTACAAGGCGGACGTGTTCGCGGACATGTTCACGCTGGCGCACGAGGCCGGGCACTCGATGCACACATGGTATGCGCAGCGATCGCAGTCGTTCCAAGACTACCACTACCCGATCTTCCTCGCGGAGGTCGCCTCGACCTTCAACGAGGAACTGCTCACCCACCACCTGCTCGAAACCACCGACGACCCGCGCATGCGCGCCCACCTGCTCAACCGGCAGATCGACGACCTGCGCGGCACGATCTACCGGCAGACCATGTTCGCCGAGTTCGAGAAGATGATCCACGAGCGGCAGGAGGAAGGCGGGGCGCTCACGCTGGATGCCTTCACCTCGATCTACCGCGGCTTGCTCGAGGCCTACTTCGGCCCCGCCTTCGTCCTCGACGCGGAACTCGACCTCGAATGCCTGCGCATCCCCCACTTCTACAGCGCGTTCTACGTCTACCAATACGCCACCGGCATGAGCGCGGCCATCGCCCTCTCGCGGCAGGTGCTTGAGACCGGCGACGCCTCGCGCTACCTCGGCTTCCTGCGCTCGGGCGGCCTCGAGCATCCCATCGACACCCTGACCGCCGCCGGTGTGGACATGACCTCGCCCGAACCGGTCGGCCGCGCGCTCGCATTGTTCGCGCGGCGGGTGGACGAGCTGGCCGCGCTGCTCGGCGTGGACCTCGACACGCCACCCGCCGCCGCATGAAGCGCGCCTTCCTCGACAAGGTGCTCGCCCGCCTCCGGCGCATCCAGCCGGAGGAGGTCGAGGCGTTCTTCGTCGAACTCGCGCGCGACAAGCGGTTCCTCGAGACGATCTTCAACGCCATCCGCGAGGGCGTCATCGTGACCGACACCGCCGGCACAGTGGTCTTCCTCAACGAGGCCGCCTGCCAGCTCTTCGGCCTCGAACCGGCCTCCGCCCTCGGACGTCCGCTGGCCGAGAAGATCAGCGGCCTGCGCTGGAAGGAGTTGGCGCAGGGACGCGAGGTCGTCACGCGGGACATCGAGGTCTTCCACCCGGAGCACCGCATCCTCAACTTCTATGTCGTGCCGCTCATCACCGAGCCGGACGGCGACGCGGAGGGCGGGGCGCAGGCCGGATACGCGCTGATCATGCGCGACTTCACCGAGCGGCACCGCGAGGCGCAGGAGACGCTCGAGAGCGAACGGATCGCCGCCCTGCAACTCCTCGCCGCAGGCGTGGCCCACGAGATCGGGAACCCCCTGAACTCGCTCAACATCCACCTGCAACTCCTCGAGCGCCGCCTCCGTCGCCTGCCGCCGGGCGAGCAGGCGCAACTCCTGCAACCGCTCGAGGTGGCCCGCGACGAGATCGCCCGGCTCGACACCATCGTGACGCAGTTCCTGCGCGCCATCCGCCCCGCGCCGCTGCAACGCGCGCCGCGCGACATCAACGCGCTCGTCTCCGGCGCCGCGGAATTCCTCGGCCCGGAGCTCAAATCCCGCGGCATCCTCCTCGAACTCGACCTCGCGCCCGGCCTGCCCGTGCTCGAGGTGGACCACGACCAGCTCAAGCAGGCGTTCTACAACGTCATCAAGAACGCGTGCGAGGCCATGGGCCAGGGCGGATTGCTCAAGGTCCGCACATCCTCGGATGCGGACTGGGTGCAGGTGAGCTTCACCGACACCGGGGGCGGGATGAGCCGCGAGGCCATGGCCCGGATTTTCGAGCCCTACTTCACGACGAAGAAGGCCGGCAGCGGTCTCGGGCTCATGATCACGCAGCGCATCGTGCGCTCCCACGGCGGGGAGATCGCCATCGAGAGCGACCCCGGTCGCGGCCTGCGCCTGACCATCCGCCTCCCGCGCCACGACCGCCAAGTGCAGATGCTGCCGCCGGCGCCGCTCACCCTTCCGGCCCCGCGCCGCCGCAAGGAAAGCCGCCTCCCCTCTTGATCGGCGGCGGCGGACAGATACTTTATCGCGCCATGGATTCAGTCTCGGGTCGGGATCTCAGGAAGCTGCGCGAAACGAAGGGCATCACGCTCGACGAGGCGGCCGCCGCGACGCGGCTGCGCACCTCGATCATCGCCGCGCTTGAAGGCGGTGCGGCCTGCGACCTGCTTGCGCCGGTTTACCAGGAACTCTCGCTGCGCACCTACGCCCGCTTCCTCGAGGAGGCCGCGGAGAAAGCCCCGGCCAAGGCGTAGACCGTTCAGGACGCCGGCCGCACGGGCACGCCGCGGGACGCGAGGAAGCGCTTCACATCGCTGACCGTGTGCTCGCCAAAATGGAAGATACTCGCCGCGAGCACCGCATCCGCGCCTGCGCGCAGCAGCACGTCGGCCATGTGCTCCAACTTGCCCGCGCCCCCGCTGGCAATCACCGGGATACCGACCGCGCCTGACACCGCGGCCACCATCTCCATGTCGTAGCCCGCCTTGGTGCCATCGGCGTCCATGCTGGTCAGGAGGATTTCGCCCGCACCCAATCTCTCCACCTCCTGCGCCCAGGCCACCGCTTCGAGATCGGTCGGATACCGGCCACCGTGCGTGTGGACGGTCCAACCGCCGCCGGGGCGACGCCGCGCGTCGATCGCCACCACGATGCACTGCGAACCGAACCGCTCCGCGCCCTCCCGCACGAGTTCGGGACGCTGGATGGCCGAGGTGTTCACGCTGACCTTGTCCGCCCCGGCGCGGAGCATGAGCCGCATGTCGTCCACCGTGCGGATCCCCCCGCCCACGGTCAGCGGCATGAAACACTCCGAGGCGGTCCGTTCGACCACGTCCACCATGGTGGCGCGGTTGTCCGACGACGCCGTGATGTCGAGGAAGACAAGTTCGTCCGCCCCCTGGCGGTCGTAGGCCCGCGCGCACTCGACCGGGTCGCCCGCGTCGCGGAGTTCGAGGAATTTCGTCCCCTTGACCACGCGGCCGCCGGTCACATCGAGGCAGGGAATGATGCGTTTTGTCAGCACGCGTGGAGAATGACGGCCGGCGCGTAACCGCGCAACCCGCGGATATTTTCTTTGCGCCGGGGCGCTCGTTTCCTACGGTTCGCCGATGCGCGCCTTTCTCCAAGCGGCCTTGATGGCCGTTGCCGTCGTGTTCCTGACCGGATGCGCCGGCTCCGGCGGCATCGGCCGCTTCGGCACGGTGGTGGTGGACGCCGGCCACGGCGGGATCGACAAGGGGGCCAAGGGAGTGGACGGGTCGATGGAAAAGAAATACGCCCTCGACACCGCCAAGCGCGTCGAAAAAGGCCTCAAGCGCCAAGGCTACCGCGTGGTCATGACACGCAAGGGCGACTACTTCGTGCCTCTGCCGACCCGAGCCGCCATTTCGAACCGGACCCGCGGTGCGATCTTCGTCAGCATCCACTACAATTGGGCCCGCTCGGCCGCCGCGGGCACCGAGACCTACTACTACAGCCCGCGCTCCTACCCGCTCGCGGCCAACATCCAGCGCGAACTGGCGAAGTTCACCAACAACCGCGGCGTCAAGACCGCCCGCTTCCACGTCCTGCGCAACAACACCCGCCCGGCCGTCCTCGTCGAACTCGGCTTCCTCTCCAGCTCGGCCGAGGCGCGCCGCATCCGTTCGTCCGGCTACCGCCAAAAGCTCGCCGACGCCGTGGTCCGCGGCATCGTCAAGTCATCGCGCTGATTCCGGCAGGTCGCGCGGCGGAGAGCCCGCGACCGGAGGGATCGGGACGCCGAAAACCTCCGGCCCGCCCGGAGCAAACGCCGCGAACAGCCTCGCCGCCGTGATGCTGCACTGCAGCCGGCGCTGCGAACGGTCGATCTTCGGATTCACTTGGATCGCCGCCGACGCGAACGGCTCTTCTTTCTTCCTCCGCAGCACCTCACGACGCACTTCCGCGATCGGGCGCGACGTGTCTTTCACGATGCGGTCGAGCTCGAGCAGATCTTCGCGCCGGACATCGCCCCACAGGGCGCGCCAAGCGGACGGCTCGACGCGCGCCACCAGCGAGCGCACGAAGCGCTTGGTCTCGCCGTCCTGCCGCCAGAAACCGACGATGAGCAGGAACGGCTCGTTGATGTCGTATTGCCGCAAGGCATCGCCGAGCCCCACCGGCGATCCGTCTTTGGTCGCCTTCGGATTGACCGGGATGCCGCCGTGATCCTTGTTCGCCGAAGCCGGGATGTCCCACTTCTGCGTCGCCCCGTCCGGCCGGTAGCCGCCGAAAAAGGTGTCCGCCACCCAATGCTCGAACGACAGCCCGTGCTGCTGGACCTCGGAGGCGGATACAGGTCGCACCGCGAGGAAGAGGAGCACGGCAAGCCACGCGCAGAGTGAAGAGGGGGGCGTGCGGGCCATGGCCACACAAGGACTTCACGCTGCAGAGCTGTCAAGAGCCGTTGCCCACCACGCGGACGCCGTGCCGTGCGGCCACCTCCGCATGCGGCAACGGCGGTGGCACCGCGCCGACTACAAGCGCGGCCGGCGGCGCAGGCGGTAGGCCACCAAACCCGCGCCAGCCAAGGCCAGCAACGCGTAGGTCGAGGGCTCGGGCACGGCATTGATGGCCGTGCCGGGAGAGCCGATGTTGCCGAGGGCGTTGCTCGAAGTGTAGGTGAGTTGGTTGAAGTCGGTGCCGGCGATCGTGCCCAACGTGCTGATCACGCCATTGCTGGACGATCCATAGGTGTCAAAACCGCCGCTGCTGTTGTAGCCGTAAAAGAAAGTGGAGCCCGTGGTGGCGGCGCCGAAATTGACGCGCGGCGTCTGCTCGGTGCCATTGGTGGCGAAGAGCACAACGCCGTCGCCGCCAGCCCCGAAACTGACTCCGGCGCCGGTGTAGGAGCCGATGGCGATGGTGTTCGCATTGGTGCCCCAGAAGGCCCGAAAATTCGGGATGTCCGTGCCCGGGGAGGCCGACTCGAGGAAGACAACCGTCTGTCCCGCGCCAATCGAAGTGATGCCGTTGAGCAACACCGCGTTGGTGAACGAGAAGGAGTTGTCGTCCATCCGCCATCCGGAGATGTTAACCGAATTGGTCAGGTCGAAGTTGGTGACCTCGAACCAATCAGCTGTGCCGCCGGCTCCGGACTGGCTCATCACCTCGGTGATGCGGAGGGTGGACAGCTGCGCCTCGGCCCTCGGGCTGATGGCGAAGGTCGCGGCGGCGAGCAATGTGATGGCAAGGAGCGATGATGTTTTCATGAGCAGTGGTTTTGTGTGCATGGCGGACGCAAAGTAGACGGGATACCACTTCACATCCAAGCACTGGGTTTCAGTTCGCTGAAACACCGCCTGACAGCGCAACTTCAAGTTGCTGGGATACGCAAGGCGGGCTACGTTTCCACCCCCTTCATGAGGACATTCTGGTATCTTTTCGCATTCGTCTTCTTGGGCCTGGCCTCGGGTCGCTCCCAGACCATCGTTTTCAGCGAAATCCACTACAACCCCGCGGATGGAGCGGTTTCGGGGAATGACTACGAGTTTCTCGAACTCAAGAACACCGGCCCCGCCGCTGTCGATCTGAGGGGGGCGGCGATGGTGGCAGGGATCACTTACACCTTCACGCAATCCGTCATTGTTCCCGCCGGCGGCTCCCTCGTGCTGGCCAAGAACCGCACACGGTTCGCGGAGCGTTATCCGACGGTGACCAATCTCGCCCCCGGCGTCTTCGGCGGCCAACTCTCCAACAGCGGCGAGACCCTCACCCTCGTCAATGGGCAAGGCGCGCAGCTTTATTCAGTGACCTACAAGGATACCGACGGTTGGCCGCTCCGTGCGGACGGTCTGGGAAGCTCGCTTGTGCTCGAGAACCCGACGGGCAATCCCGACGATCCAGCCAACTGGAAGGACAGCGCGCTCTTGCACGGCCAACCCGGCCAAGAGTCGCTCACCGCGTGGACCGATGTGGTGCTCAACGAGATCCTGGCCCACACCGATCCGCCCGAGGAGGACGCCATCGAACTGAAAAACCTGTCCTCAGGGCCCATTGATTTGACCGGCTGGTTTCTGACGGACAACCCGAGCTTCCCGACGAAATACAAGATCACCTCGGCCAGCCCGCTCCCGGGCGGAGGCTACCGCGTCTTCTACGAATACCAGTTCAACGCGAACCCCCCGGTGGATCCGCAGAACCAGCCTTTCCTCATCAGCTCCACCGGGGAGTCCGTCCTGCTGCTGGCCCCCCACCCTAACGGCTTGCGCATCGTTGATGGCGTGAAGGTCCCCGCCACGCCGAATGGCGTCACGTTCGGCCGCCACCTCGACGGCGTCGGATCGTTCACCCTCTTGGAGTTTCTGACCTTCGGCTCGACGGGCTACACCACGCCGGAGCAATTCCGGATGGGCCAAGGCGCCGCCAACAGCGGACCCTTGGTGGAATCCGTGGTGATCAACGAAGTCATGTATCACCCCGCCACGGAGCCCGAGGAAAACTTCGAGTATATCGAGTTCTTCAACCGCGGCCCCGTCGCGATCGATCTCTCCGGCTGGGTCATGCGGGGGGTCGGTGACTACGCGTTCCCCGCGGGCACGACGATCAGTGCGGGCGGCTACCTGGTGCTCGCCTCGAATCCCGCGGCCGTGATCGCGAAATACGGACTCAATCCGACCACCGTCGTCGGACCCTACACCGGACAACTGAGCAACAGCGGCGAGCTGCTTCGCCTCACGGATGCTGACGGGGTCATCATCGATTTCGTGGAGTATCAACACGCGGAACCTTGGCCGGCGGCCGCCGATGGCCAGGGGCCGTCCCTCGAGCGGCTGGCCCCGGGCGTGCGCGGCGACGGGTTGTCCAACTGGCATTCCTCGCGGGCCACCACGGATTGGGTGCAATTGACGTGGACCCAGACCGTGAGCGGCAGCAGCCAGGATCTCCGCATCTGGGCGGACTACAACGGCCTGATCTGGCTGGATGACGTGTCGGTGAAAAAGGTGGGCACCCCGACCGAACTCGTGCCGAACGGTGGCTTCGAGGAAGGCGCGGCGGGTTGGACCGCCGTTGGCAACCACGCCGCATCCCGCCCCGAACCCGCACAGGGCCGCAATGGCACGAGCGGTTACGGCATCGGCGCCAACTTCACGCGCATCCTCGCCGACAACACCGCCTACGTTTACCAAGGCGATTCCGCCACCAACAATGTCCGCACCGGCGCCATCGCCACCGAGGACGGCCAGGAATACGAAGTTTCGCTGTGGCTGCGACGGGGAAGTCTTGGCGGCAAGGTCAACGTCCTCTTCGCCGGCCAGACCCGCAGCGTGGATTTCGGGAACGCAGGAACACCGGGCGCGGCCAACAGCATCACCCTGCCCGAGCCCGGCCCGGGCATCCAAAACGTCGCCCACGCCAGCAACACCGTGGCCATCGGGGGGACAAATGCCGTGGTCGCCGATATCTCCGGCAGCCCCGACCTCGTCGAGTTGCGCTACCGCTTCGTCGGCGACGGCACCTACAAGTTCACCGCGATGGACTACCAGTCCGTGCCCATGACCCCGACCGGGGGCACCAGCTATTCGGGCACTATTCCCGGCATGGGCACCAACGGCGCCGTCCTCTACCACATCCGCGCCCGCAAGAATGCGCTGGCCTACGAAGTCGTGAGCCCGCGTTTCGACGACCCCAACCGCGACTGGGGGTATCGGGTGGAGAGCAATCCGATGCAGACCACGGTCCCGAATTGGCGCATCTACGTGGACGGCGGCCCCATCGTCTATCCCTTCTCCTTGTATGCCGTTGCCGTCAGTCCCGATGGCCAGGTCTTCCCCCACTCCATCGTGCGGCACCGCGGACGGGTTTCCTCCTCGTCGCCCACAACCACGGGCATCGCCCTGCGCATGAACAAAGGCCGGGACTACGATTCGTTCTTCGCGCCCGATCAAGAGGCGATCAACTTCCGCCACCGCAGGAATATCTCCACCGCGCAGCACAGTCGCACGGTGAACGAATACCTCTTCTACCGCCTCCAGCGCCTGCTCGGCCTCGTCACCGCGCACACCCGCCATGTTTGCCTCTGGATCGACGGCGATCCCACCATCACCATGGAATTGGAATCACCGCAAAACGGATTCCTCGATGTCCACGGCCTCGACTCCGCCGACTACATCTCGCGCGCCGGCTACACCGGACGCAATCGCATCGATGGCGACGATCTCCTGGACAATTTCGATCTCACGCAGTGGCAACTGGAGAACGCGTCCGGCCCCGACAAGCTCACGCTGGTCAAAAACAACCTCTGGCTGGAAACCACGCTCCTCAGCATCGCCCTCAACAACATCGCGTCCAACGGCGATCAGCACTCGATGTGGAACACATTCCAGCACCGCCGCGCCGACAACGGGCTTTGGAGTTTCTACCCGTGGGACACCGACATCGCCTTCAACCCGACCCAACTCATGGCCAACGGGTCGCCCCTGCTGCAGATGCACCCGTATTACCAGACGCCGAACCACCCCAGCATGTGGAGCATTTCCGACGCCTTACCACTGGGCTCGGTCCTGTTTTATCCCGAAACCGGCCCCGATTCGGTCTACACGCTTTCCTACCGCCACCGTCAGCAGATGAACCTCTGGCGCCTCAGCCAGACCTTGTTCACCGAGGGATTCCTCGACCCCATCCTCGATCAGCTGGTGACCGAAGTCGGTCCGGCCTTCGACCAGATTGCCTCGCTGCCGGGACAGGGCAGCGACGCACGCCGCCGTTTCGTCTCGCAGGTGAACAACGTGAAGACCTTCATCGAGCAGCGGCGCGCCTGGCTCTACGGCGCCGATTGGTCGGACAAGGATCCGGCGATTTGGAGTGCCGATAAATCCTACGACCCCACCGCCGTGGTGATCAGCGAGATCATGGTCGATCCGGCCGCAGGCCCCCGTTACATCGAACTCTACAACCCCACCACCGAGAGCATCGACGCCAGTTGGTGGCGGTTGGACATCGGGACCAGCCAGTTCCGCCTGCCCCACGGCACGCTGATCGCCCCGGAGTCCCGCCTGGTCATCACCGAGTCCCAATCCTCGCTCACCACCCTCTACACCGAGTTCTCCGATCCCACCCGGATGGTCCAGCGGAACAACAGCCTGCCGCTGTGGGACGACGCCTTCGACCCGTTGGCCAAGTCCGAGTATCGCACCCGCGCCGTCGAGATCCCCGGGCTGCAACTGCCCTTGCTCGGCACCACCATCACGCTGCGGGACTGGCAGGAGCGTGTCGTCTGCCAAGTGCCCTACCTGCAAGGCGCGGGCTGGCCCACCGTCCCGGGCTCTTCGTTGGAACTGGTGGCAGGACAGAATCCCGCGCTCCCCACCTCGTGGCGCTCGAGCTTCAACGTCGGGACACCCGGCTCGGCCAACACGGCGGATGACGATCTGGATGCGGACAGCCTCCCCGACTCATGGGAGCAGCAACTGGTCGATCACTTCGGCCACATCCAGAACATCGCCGACGTTGATCCCAACCGGGCCGAATTCGGAGACGGCTTGTCGAACCGAGACAAATACGTCATGGGCCTCGATCCCACGCTTCCCGGACAGAAGGCACAACTGCTCTCCATCGAAGCGACCGGCCCAACCATGGAGATCACCTACCCCACGGTGGCCCCGGGGAGCGGCTACATCAACCGCTTCTACACGCTGGAGTGGAAACCCAGCCTAACCGGCCCCCAGGCTTGGACCCCAGTCGAGAGCCACCGGGAAAGGCCGGGCGACGGGCTCACCCACACCTACACCAACAGCATCCTCGGACAAGGCCCCGGCTTCTTCCGCCTCCTCATCGACGCCGAGCCCGCCAGACAATCCGGCTGGTGAGCTGCTGCTGACCCGCGGGCTCGTGTTCCCGCGACCGGATCGGCTCCGATGTGTGGGCGCTGGATGACGGTGGGATCAAACCGCGGCCACCAACAGGGCACCGGACTTCATGCGGGCCGCCATGTCTCATCCAAGCGCGCATCGAAATGTTTGGAGGCAGCGCTGGGCGTCGACCGACACCCGCAGCATGTGCCCGTTCAGACCGCACCGGAATCAGTGCGCTGCCAACTGGCGGGAAATGAGCGCGTCCGCGCGGGCGATGGCTTTGCGGGCCGCGCGTGATTCCTCAGGTGTGGAGGAGCGGAATCCGTGCTTCCGCAAGATTTGATCCGACTCATCCACGGTCATCAGCGGGCCGACCAACCGACCCGCTCGTTCAGTGGGCGAGGAAATCGGCGAGGTAGTTTTCGGCATTTTGCGCAATGTCGCGGAGGGCATAGTTGAATGCTTCGCTGTAAGTCAACGTAGGGCAGGGCAGTTTGCCGCGCAAGCCCTCGACCAGCCCGAGAACGTCGCGATGGGCAAAACCATGGGCCGTGTCGTAGCGGGTCACGCACTGCAACTGGCCCGCAACCTCACACAGCAACACGACGCGAAACGACGCGGTCTTTCCCGCCACGATGTTCCGCCATGCGAAGATGTGACCGCAGGCCAACCATCGGATGAACTCCTTCTCCGGCATGCGCCGGACAATATCACCGGTGCCAAGCTGGCTGCAGAGTGCGGCCGCATCCGGCGGCCTCGCCCTCCCTTCGCCTCGCTGCTCCTGACCGACCGTCCCTGGGCCCGCGGCAGACTTTTGCCCGCGCCCCGGGGCGCGCTTCACCAAAGCACCTTCACTCCCGGATACCCCGCGATGTGCGGGTCGCCGGTCACGATGGTCATCTGCTCCACGAGGGCTTGCGCCACGAGCATCCGGTCGAACGGATCGCGGTGGAGGAAGGGCAGGTCGATGACGCGGCGGGTATGACGCCATTCCACGGGCAGAGCCTGCGCTGCGCCGCTCTCGATCCACTCGGCATGGAGACTTTCGACGCCGCCGAGCAGTTCGAGTTTCTTGAGCGACGCCTTGATCGCAATCTCCCAGAAGGTTGATTCGCTGATGAAGAGTTCGTTGCCGGGGTCGGCCAGGGCGGCCCGCACCTGCTCCGGCAACCGCGCGTCGCCGGACCGATGCCAGATCAATGGTTGGGCATCAAGGAGGAGCCTCATTTCATGTAGTCCGCCATGTCATCCAGCGGCGCGTCGAAGTCTGCCGCGAGGTGCGGCACCGTCCCCGCTCCGTAACCGAAGGGGAGCCGGACCGTCTTTTTCCCTCCCCCGAGGGGCCGGAGTTCCGCCACCGGCTTGCCCCTCTTGGTGATGACATAGACCGCACCGCTCTTTTCCACCTTGGCCACCATCTCGGAAAGGTGCGTCTTGGCCTCAAACAGACCGGTCTCCTGAATCTTCATGAACAGACTAGATTACAAACTAGTTGGAATTGTCAACAAACGAACCTTCCCGCAGACCGTTCAATGTTGCCCACCAAACTGACCTCCGGGAGGAGTTGCTGAGCTGTGATGGAGGTTTCCGCCGCGCGTGATCGCCTCTCGCCGCGCCATGAGGTGGGCGCGGGCGGCCGGATCTTCGCAGAGGCCGATGGCGCGCTCGTAGGCCGCACCTGCTTCCGCCGTGCGCCCCGCATCGGCCAACAAGCGGGCCTTTGCTGCCCAGAACGGCTGATGATTCGCGGTGCGGTCTTCGTCAATCCTCGCCAGCAAGTCGAGGCCCTGCGCCGGGCCCGAGACATGTGCGACGGCCACGGCGTGGCCGATCCGTGCACCGATGGCCGGGGTGATCTTCAACAGCGCCTCGTAGATCGCGACGATCGCAAGCCAGTTGACGCCGCCGGTGATGCGGCGCTCGGCATGCGCGGAGTGGATCGCGGCCTCCAGTTGGAAGCGGCCCGGCTGGTTCATGGCCGCAGCCTCGGCGAGCAACAACTCAGCGCGGTCGATCGAGGCGTGGTCCCACCGGGAGCAGTCCTGCTCGTCGAGCGGAACGTAGCGGCCGTCGTCGTCGCTGCGGGCGCGGGCCCGGGCGCTGCTGTGGAGAATGAGGGAGAGCAGGCCGGTGGCCTCGGCGGATTCGGGGACAAGTTTGTGCGTCAACTCGGCCAGCCGCAGGGCCTCATGCGTCAGTGCCTGTGGGGAGCCTTGGGTGAACGCCGCGTAGATCGCGTCGAGCACGTAGCCGAGCCGCTCAGGCAGCGACTCGGGCTCCGGGACGGCGAACGGAATCCGGGCGGCTTTGATTTTCGCCTTCGCCCGCACGAGCCGCTGGGCCATGGCCTCGGGGGCGACGAGGAAGGCGGACGCGATGCTCCGCGCGTCGATCCCGAGTATGACCTGCAACATGAGCGGCGTGCGGGACGCCTCGTCGATGGCCGGGTGGGCGCAGACGAAGAGGAGTTTGAGCCGCTCGTCGGGGAATTCGGCCTCGTCGGATACCGTCTGCGGCCCGGGATCGAAAGTCTGCCGGACGAGGTCGCCCGACCGTTCCCGCACGGCCTGCCTCCGCTGTCCATCCAGCAGCCTGCGCCGGGCAACCGTCAGGAGCCACGCGGCCGGCTTGGCCGGGATCCCGCGCGCGGGCCACTGACGGACGGCGTCGAGGATGGCCTCGCTCAAGGCATCTTCCGCCGCGGCCAGATCGCCGTCGGCCCGGGAGGCCAGGTAGCCGACGAATTGCGCGCGGGATTCGCGCACCGCGGCTTCCAAGGCCTCCGAGGCGTGGGCGTTCAAGCGGCGGGGAACTACGGGGTGGGCGGTGCGGGGAGCACCGGGCGCACTTCCGTCGAGCCGGAGACGGACGAAGGACTGCGTGCCGCCCATTCCAAAGCGGTGTCGAGGTCGGGCACGTTGATCACGAAGAACCCTCCGAGCATCTCCTTCGATTCCGCGAAGGGGCCGTCGTGCAGGATGCGCTTGCCGTCGCGGATCCGCACGGTGGTGGCCGTCTCGGGCGGCTGCAGGCCGGCGCCGCTGACCATGATGCCGGACTCGACCAAGGTGTTGCAGTAGGCCGACCACGCACCCCAGTAGGCGGGGGCTTGTTCGGGATCGTTCCGCTTGGCGATCTCCGACTGCGGCTCTGTGAAGATGAGCATGTATTCCATAGTGGTGGTTGTGTTGTGTGTTGGATTGTTTGGCGAGTCGCGTGATTGCGGCTCGACATAACGTCGTCCGAGCCCGGCTGCAATCGACATGCGTGACGAAAAAAATCCGCGTTTTCTGGCGCGGGTCAGCCTGCTCAGGCCTTGATCCCGACGAGAGGCAGCACGATGGGCAGCACCGCATTGACGAACTCCTCGCGGCTCTGGGACTGGTCCCGCTGCCATTCGGTGGCCGCGCCGCAGATGGCCCAAGTGGCCATGGTGGCGCGGAGTTCGGTGCTGGCGCGCTCTTGCTCGGGACAGGAACTCACGGCCCCCTCGACGAGGAAATCGCGCAGGCGGGCGCGGATGGTGGACTCCACGAGAGGGGCGGCTTGCCGCTGGAACTCCTGGCATTGGGCGGAGAAGTCGGCGAAGAACTCGCACACCGTCTCGATGAGCGCCCGGATGGCGTGGGGGCATTGCGCGGGACGCCCGGCCATGCGCTCCCGGAAGGCCCGGTCGAACCGGTCCCCGATCAGGTCCTGAAACAGCGCGAACTTGTCCGTGTAGTGGTCGTAGAAGGTCGCACGATTCAAGGTCGAACGGTCGGCGATATCCTGAACCGAGATCTCCTGCAGGGGCTTGGCGCACAGCAACTCCTCGAAGGCGCGAAGGAGCATTTCCCTCGTGCGTTTGACCCGCGGGTCGAGTTGGCGGTCAGTCCCCGTTTCCACCCCGCAAAAATACCACTTGACCGTTTTCCCGTCTAGTGATGGTATAACGACAGATGTCGTTTATCAGACAAATGGCGTCCAACTGAACACAACACACCCACGAAAAGACACAATGAGCACCACATTGAATCCCAAAGACCTGACCGTTGAAGCCCCGCGCAGTCCTCGCGCGCGGCTGGGCGGCTACATCATCCTCGCCCGCGCCCTCGACAAAGGCCGTGCGGCCTTGGCCGGCAAGATCGGCGAATATCACTTCGATTGCCCGGTGGACAACTTCCTTTTCTCCTTCAAGCAGGTGAAGGGCAGTGACATCAAAGCCCTCCTTGAGCAGGGCGCGACGGACGACGAAGTGGTGGCCTGGCTGAACACCAACGGCGCGCCGAAGACCGCCGCGGAAATCGAGCAGTTCAACCGCGACACCGAAGGCTACCGCCCCTACGACAACCCGGAGCAGCGTGACTGGTTCGCCGGAGAGGCCAGCAAGGCCGGTCTGGATCCGGCCAAGGTGACGCTGTTCGATTGGCTCGACGTCGACGACAAGCAGAGCTTCTCGAACTGAGGCGGCCGTGACGGGGCGGTCAGGGCTTCCTGACTGCCTCGTCAAGCGCCCGGCCCGCCCGACTCCTGCCGCCCAATCTGGCAACGTTTCCTGGAATTGTTGGCTGCCCGCTATGGACGCGCAGCAAGTGCAAAGCGCGACGGGAAAATGTCAATAAACCATGCCTGACCCCTGCGAAGGGAGCTCAAGCAGGCTCTAAAGGATCGGGGCAAGGAGGCGGGCGGCTTTGACGCCGATTTTCATGTGCAGGGGAAGCGCGTGGTAGGCGCGGGCGTCCACTTCCTCGGATTCCGCGAAGTCCCGCTCGAACATGGCCGCGGTCTGCGCGGCGAAGCGCGCGTCGGCCACCGCGAGGGTGATCTCGAAGTTGAGGCGGAACGAGCGGTTGTCGAAGTTCGCCGTGCCGACGGCGGCAAAGTCGTCATCCACGACCAGCGCCTTCTGGTGCAGGAATCCGCCGTGGAAGCGGTGGATGTGGATGCCGGGTTCTTCGAGTTCCTTGAGCGGGGCGAAGGAGGCCAGCCAGACAAAGAAGTGGTCGGCCTTGGCCGGGAGCAGGATGCGCACCTCCACGCCGCGGAGGGCGGCGAGTTCCAAGGCCAGCAGGATGCCTTCGTCCGGCACGAAGTAGGGACTGGCGATCCACAGGCGGCGGCGGGCCATGGAGATGACCTGCAGGAAGAAGAGCGTGCATTGCTCGTTCTGGTCCGACGGCCCCGAGTCCAGCACGAGGGCGCGCTGGTCCGGGGGCCCGGCGGGCGGGACGTGCGGTTGCCAGAGGACGTTGATCATTTCCCCCGTGGCGAAAAACCAATCGGCGGCGAAGGACATTTGCAACTGCAGCACGGTCGGCCCCTCGACCCGCACGTGCGTGTCACGCCAACGGCCGAACTTCGGATCGAGCCCGAGATATTCGTCGCCGACATTGTGTCCGCCGATGAAGCCGACGCGTCCGTCAACGACCACGTTCTTGCGGTGGTTGCGGAAGTTGAGCCGCCAACGGTCGCGCCAGCCACGGAAGGCGCAGAACGGAACCATGCGCACGCCGCGGGCGGTCCACTCCCGGGCGATGCGCCGCGTGAGGCCGGCGCTGCCGAGCTGGTCGTAGAGGAAGCAGACCTCGACTCCTTCGGCGGCCTTGGCCGCGAGGGCCTCGAAGAGCCGGAGGCCGAGGCCGTCGGGGCGCACGATGTAGAACTGCACGAGGATGGACCGGCGCGCGGTGGCGATCTCCCCGAGGATGGCGTCAAACGTGGCTTGGCCGTCGATCAGCAGCTCCAACTGATTGCCGCGGAGGAAATCCCACCCGGCGATGGCGGTCAGCGTCGCGGCCTCCGGAGGCGCGAGGTCGGCGGGATCGACGCGATAGGGTTCGGTGGACTGGCGGATGGCGGCGATGCGGTCGCGGCTCTCCTCGAACTTGCGCGCCATGACCTCCGCGTGCGTGTCGAAACGCCGGCTGCCGAAGAACCAGTAAAGCGGCACGGCCAACAGCGGGAAGGCCAGGAGGCCGACGACCCAAGCGATCGTGCCCTGCGGGGTGCGCACGGTGAACAGGGCGTGAACCGCGCTGATCACCCCCGCCACCTGCAGGGCCACAAGCAAGCTGGAGAGAAGCCATACCATGCGTCCGCCTACTTCTCCGCCCCGCAAGGGGTCAGAGCAAGCAGCCAAAACAAGGGGGGAGCCGAACAGTCCGGGATGCCCCAAAAAAAGATTGAACGCCGGCCACCCGACCAAGGTCTGACCCCCCGCATATGAAATCACTCCTTACACTCACCCTCACGGCCCTGACCCTTGCTGCCTTCAGCACCACCGTCCTCGCGGGCGATTGCGGTGACTGCCCGGCGGGCGAAAAGAAGGACAAGGCCAAGACGGAGCAAGGCAAGGCGAGCTGAAGCTCGACTTCCATCAATCACAGGGAAGGGCGGCCCCCAAGGCCGCCCTTCTTCTTTCGCGGGGGTGGGCCTGGCGCAGGGGCTGCAACTTGCCAACACGCGGCCGGTCCGGAGGCCCGGCCCCAACTTTTCGGGCCTTACTCTTCGGTGAAGACGGCGCGGAAGAAAGAGGCGGGCTGAGTTCGGGGGGCGGTGAGTTCGAGGAGGCTGCGATGGGGCGGCAAGGGGTTCCTGACCTCCCCGTCAAGCGCCCGGCCCGCCCGGCTCCTGCCGCCCAATCTGGCAACGTTTCCTAGAACTGTTGGCTGCCCGCTATTGGCGGGCAGCAAGTGCAAAGCGCGGCGGGAAAATGTCAATAAACCATGACCGACCCCTATCTCCTACGGGATTGCTATGACACATTTTCGCCTTGCCGCAGGCGCATTTTGCTTCGGGAATCTGCTCGCGGATTCTACCCTGCACCCCATGCAATGGGCTGCCCGTCGTCAAGAGCACGCGACCCTGCCGGAGAAGCAGCGCATGAACCCTGCCGCCCCGACTCCCGCATGAACAAGAAGAGCCTCAGCGAACGGGACATCAGCACGAAGTTCATCACGCCTAGTCTGGTGGCGGCTGGTTGGGACCTCGATACCCAGATTCGCGAGGAGGTCAGCTTCACCGACGGCCGCATCTATGTGCGGGGAAAAATCCACACGCGCGGTGCGAGGAAGCGCGTGGACCATCTCCTCTACTACAAACCCAACATCCCCCTCGCGATCATCGAGGCCAAGGACAACAACCACACCATTGGTGCAGGCCTTCAGCAGGCCCTCGGCTACGCCGACTCGCTCGACGTTCCTTTCGTCTTCAGCAGCAATGGCGACGGCTTTCTCTTTCACGACAAGACGGTGCAGTCCGGCGCAATCGAGACTGAGCTTCCGCTCGGCGCGTTTCCATCCCCCGACGAACTCTGGACCAAATACAAAGCGTTCAAAGGCATCAGCGACGAGGCCGCACCGGTCGTCGCGCAGGATTACTTCACCGACGCGTCGGGCCGCGCGCCGCGCTACTACCAGCAGATCGCCATCAACCGCACGGTCGAGGCCATCGCCCGCGGCGAAGGCAACAACCGCCATCTGCTCGTCATGGCGACCGGCACCGGCAAGACCTACACCGCGTTCCAGATCATCTACCGCCTTTGGAAAAGCGGTCTGAAGAAGCGCATCCTGTTCCTCGCGGACCGCACTGCGCTCATCGACCAGACCGTCCGCGGCGATTTCCGGCACTTCAAGGACGCCATGACGGTGATCAAGCACAAGGAGATCGACACCGCCTACAACATCTACCTGTCCCTTTACCAAGGCCTTTCCGACAGCAACGACGCCGACGCCTACAAGCAGTTCAGCCCCGAGTTTTTCGACCTCGTGATCGTTGATGAATGCCACCGCGGCAGCGCCCGGGAGGACAGCAAGTGGCGCGAGATCCTGGAGTATTTCAAGACGGCGACCCACCTCGGACTGACGGCCACGCCGAAGGAAACGAAGGACGTCTCCAGCACGGAGTATTTCGGCGAGCCACTTTACTCGTATTCCCTCAAGCAGGGCATCGAGGACGGTTTTCTGGCCCCCTACAAGGTCATCAAGGTCACGCTGGACGTGGACGCGGAGGGGTGGCGTCCGCCCAAAGGATTCAAGGACAAGGAGGGCAAGCCGGTTGAGGATCGCATCTACAACCGCACGGACTTCGACCGGAACATCATCGTCGAGGAGCGGCGAAAGGTCGTCGCGCAGAAAGTCACCGAGTTCCTGCGGGGGAGCGATCGCTTCTCGAAGACCATCGTGTTCTGCGTGGACATCGAGCATGCCGAGGGGATGCGACGGGAGCTGGCTAACGCCAACGCCGACCTCGTTGCCGCCAACAGCAAATACGTGATGCAGATCACCGGGGACAACAAGGAGGGCAAGGACCAGCTCGACGCGTTCATCAGTCCGTCCGAGCTTTATCCCGTCATCGCCACCACCTCGAAGCTCATGACCACCGGCGTGGACGCCCAGACCTGCAAGCTCATCGTCCTCGATTCGAACATCGGCTCGATGACCGAGTTCAAGCAGATCATCGGACGCGGCACCCGCATCAACGAGGACTTCGGGAAGCATTACTTCACGATCATGGACTTCCGGAACGTGACCGCCCTCTTCGCGGACAAGGATTTCGATGGCGACCCGGTGCGGGTTAAGGAAGCGACGGAGGACGACGATATCTCCGACACCGACCGCGAAACCGACGACGAGCCGATCATCGACGACCTTACCGGTGACACGATCGAATTCCCCGAGCCTTATCCGACCTGCGTCCCGATTGTTTCCGACGACAAGGCCGAGTTCACCGCCCGCCGCAAAGTGACGGTCAACGGCGTGGAAGTCGTCGTCATCAAGGAGCGCGTCCAATACCTGGGCGAGGACGGCAAGATCATCACGGAAAGCCTGCGCGACTACACCCGCAAGAGCATCCGGCGGGCCTATGCTTCGCTCGGCGATTTCCTCGCCTCGTGGAATCAGACGGAGAAGAAGCGCGCCATCGTCGAGGCGCTTGAGCAGCAGGGGGTGATTTTCGCGGCCCTGCAGGAGGAGATCGGCTCGGCTTTCGATCCGTTCGACCTCATTTGCCATGTGGCCTACGAACGGAAGCCGCTCACACGCCGGGAACGGGCGGAGCAGGTGAAGAAGCGCGACTATTTCACCAAGTATGGCGATCTCGCCCGCAAGGTGATTGATGCGTTGCTCGACAAATATGCCGACGATGGCGGGCTCGACCTGGAGAATCCGGCCATCATCACCCTTGATCCCATCAAGCGTCTGGGCACCGCACAGGAGATCATGGGTGCTTTCGGTGGCAGGCCGGGCTTTGACGCAGCGATAGACGCCCTGACGAAGGAACTTTACCGCGCCGCCTGATGCCCGCGTTCAGCGACTATCTGGTCTTTGTGGACGAGAGCGGGGACCACAACCTCGCCGGCATCGACCCGCAGTTTCCGGTGTTCGTGCTGCTCTTCGCCATCATCCGCAAGGAAGAATACATCGGTCAGGTCTGTCCTGATCTGCAGCGGTTCAAATTCGAGTTCTGGGGACATGACGAGGTCGTGTTGCACGAGCATGAGATCCGGAAGCCGTTCGGCGATTTCCTCTTCCTGCTGCAAAAGGCGCGGCGGGAGCGGTTTTTGGACGCGTTGACGGAGCAGATGACGCGGCTTCCGGCGACCTTGGTGGCCGTGGTCATCGACAAGCCTGCCTACGCTGCCCGCTATCATGCCCCGGTGAATCCCTACGATTACGCGTTGGAGGCGGGCTTGGAGCGGGTCTATCGGCACTTGGAAGGTCTCGGGCAAGCGCGTGCCACCTCCGCGGTCATCGTCGAGAAGCGAGGCCGCAAGGAGGACGCCGAATTGGAGTTGGCCTTCCGGCGAGTCTGTGACGGGGCGAACGTCCTACACCGTGCGTTGCCCTTCCAGTTGGTCATGATTCCGAAAACGTCGAACTCTGCCGGCCTGCAGTTGACCGACCTCATGGCTCGGCCGGTTGCGCTGCATCACCTTCGCCCGGACCAACCGAACCGCGCCTTCCAGATCATCGAACCCAAGCTCCGCCGCAGCCCGACGGGACAAGTCGAGGGCTGGGGGTTAAAGCGTCTTCCCTGAAAATGCGAAGGGCCTCCGGGAAATCCCAGAAGCCCAGCGCCGGGCGGATATTTCCACCCCAACTTCTTTGAAGTTTCACACACGCTCCCCGCTCCGTCAACCATCTGAGGAAAGGATGAACTATGAAGGATGCAGTGCCGGATTTGGGGGAGCGCACGCAGCCTGCCCCATCGAAGCTTGCGGCCCTCCGCGATGGGTGCGACCAACTCCTTGCCATCTTCACGACGATCTCGAAGACCGCGAAATCCAAACCTTCATAACTCATCCTTCAACCTTCATCCTTCTCTCCGTGCCGAACATCTCCGCCATCATCAAGAACGTCCGCAACATCATGCGGAACGAGGACCAAGGCATCTCCGGCGATGCCCAGCGGCTGGAGCAGCTTGGATGGATGCTCTTCCTGAAGATCCTCGACGAGAAGGATCAGGAGCTCGAACTGATCCGCGAGGGCTACACGTCGGTCATCCCGGAAAGATTCCGCTGGCGGAGCTGGGCCGCCGATCCCGAGGGCATCACGGGCGAGGAACTCCTCCTCTTCATTGATCACCCGACCGACGGCCTCTTCGCGCAGTTGAGCCAGCTCAAGTCCCCCCACGCGCCCCAGCGCGCCGGGCTCGTCCGCGAGGTCTTCGACGGACTGAACAACTACATGAAGTCCGGCTTCGCCATGCGGAAGGTCATCAACCAGCTCAATGGCTTCGACTTCAACAACTCCGACGACCGCCACATTTTCGGCACCATCTACGAGTCCATCCTCATCGAGCTGCGCGACGCCGGGAACAAGGGCGAATACTACACCCCGCGCGCCATCACGCGGCTCATGACGCAGATGACCGACCCGCGGCTCGGGCAGAAGGTCCTCGATCCCGCGGCCGGCACGGGCGGCTTCCTCAGCGCCGCCATTGATCACATCCGCGAAAGGGGGGTCCGCACGCTCGATGACGAGGCCATCCTCCAGCGCTCCATCACGGGCTGGGAATACAAACCCGTCGCCTACGTGCTCGGCCTGACCAATCTCATCCTTCACGGCCTCGACGTCCCGGATTACCACTACATCGACAGCCTCAAGGTCGAATACAGCACCATCGGCCCGAAGCAGCAGGTGGATGTCATCCTGGCCAACCCGCCCTTCGGCGCGGGCATCGCCGACGGGGTGGAGACGAACTTCCCCGCGGCCTACCGCTGCCGCGAATCCGCGGATCTCTTCGTCATCCTCATGCTCCAGCTCCTCAAGCCCGGCGGCCGGGCCGCCATCGTCCTGCCGGACGGCTGCATCACCGGCGACGGCTACAAGGAGCGCATCCGCGAGAAACTCCTCACCGACTGCAACCTCCACACCATCGTCCGCCTCCCGCAGTCCACCTTCCACCCCGCCACCGTCTCCACGAACCTCCTCTTTTTCGAGAAAGGCACGCCAACGAAGGAAATCTGGTATTACGAGCACCGCCTGCCCGAGGGACAAAAGAGCTACTCGAAAACGAAGGTCATCCAGTTCGAGGAATTTGCGCCCATGATCGAATGGTGGGGCGGCGAAAGCCGTTCCGGCCGCGCGGAAAACGAAGTCGCGTGGAGGGTAAGGGTCGAGGACCTCAAGCGGGGGTTTGATCTCGATGTGAAGAATCCGCATCGGGACGAGGGGGAAGTGAACTTATCCGCCGTGGAAATCATCAGCCGAATTGAACAAGGCTTCGACCGCTCTCGGGGACATTTGGACAAGCTCAGGTCGCTCATCAAGTGAACTGGCCGCAAAAGAAAATCGGCGACTTCCTGACTGAGGGCAGCGTTGAAGCAGCTTCGCCCTCAGCTGAACGGAGGATTCGGGTTCGACTGAACGCTGAGGGCGTCGAGAAGCGCCCGTTGATCGCCGAGACGGAAGGTGCGACACGGTATTTCCAACGGAAAGCCGGTCAGTTCATCTACGGTAAGCAGAATCTTCACAAAGGTGCCTTCGGCGTCGTGCCCCTTGAACTCGATGGCTTCGAAAGCAGCTCGGACCTTCCCGCCTTTGACGTAAGCGATGGCCTTCGCCCAGAGTGGCTTGTTTACTTTCTAAAGCAGGGCAACTGCTACAAGTCTCTCGCTTCGATCGCTCGTGGCGCGGCGACAAAGCGCATTCAACCGGAAGCGCTGTTCGGGGTCGAACTGCCCGTTCCACCGATTGAGCTTCAGGACGAGATCATCCAACGGATGAACGAGTGTGTTCACGAGCACTCGAAGCTGGAGCAAGAGATTTCCCACCAAGAACAACTCCTCACCAAACTCAAGCAAGCCATCCTGCAAGAGGCGATTCAGGGGCGGCTGACGGCGGGGTGGCGGGATGCGCATTCTGAGGTGGAACCCGCCAGCAAGCTCCTCCAACGCATCCAAGCCGAAAAAGCCCGCCTCATCGCCGCCAAGAAAATCCGCCCCGAAAAGCCCCTCCCGAGGATTTCCCCCGACGAGATTCCCTTTGAGATTCCCAACGGCTGGGAATGGTGCCGGTTCGGCTCATACGCCCGATTCGAGCGGGGTAAGTTTTCTGCGAGGCCACGCAATGACAAACGCTTCTTCGGCGGCCCATATCCTTTCATCCAGATCGGAAGCCTCGACGAGCACGGCTCAGTAGTTACTTCATTCACTCAGACCCTCAATGAAGCTGGCCTTGAAGTGAGCAAGATGTTTGAGGCAGGCACCATCGCCATCGCCATTGTCGGTGGAACGATTGGAAACCTCGGGGTGCTTGGCCGTGATATGTGTTTTACGGACAGCGTCGTTGGAGTGCGTCCAAGCGTTCTGACATGCCAAGACTTCATTCTGTTACTGCTACGGGCAAAGCAGCCAGAGATTCAATCGGTCGCATACCAGCGAGCGGGCCAACCGAATATCAGCTTGCCGAACCTTACAGACATCATCGTTCCCATCCCACCGTTGGCCGAGCAAGCGGCGATCGTGGAGCGGGTGGAGGGGCTGATGGCGACCTGCCGGGCGCTGGAAGCGGAGATCGAGCACGCCCGCACCCACGCCGCCCATCTCCTGCAAGCCGTCCTCAAAGAAGCCTTCGCTCCAAACCTGTGAACTGGAACTCATGGACTTACCAGGGAATCTAACACCTGAACAAATCGAACAAATGCGTGCGTTTCTTGAGCACATGCAGCGGTTCGCCCCGCCATCGGACCAAACCATCGGAGGGCTATGCGATACGCATGAACAACTGGTAGAGGAACTCAGCCAATTCACCCTCGAATCAGCCATTCCGTTGATTTCGGCCTTGGAGACAATTCCGTGCCTATTAGAGACAACTATCCGCATTGAGATGTTGGTTGCCATTGCAGTTAGTCGCTGCAAAGGCAACAAACAGGCAACTTCAGAAGCACTCCATCATTGGTTGTCCCTATTAGATGAGTCGCCGATGGCCCTCTTGGAAGATCCCATGGAAGATGTGTTTATCGGCTATGTCTGCACGGACCGTGGTGGATTCCGCGTATATCAGGGAATCTTCTCAAACGCAGACTTCAATCTTGAGCGCTTGGGCGCCTTCATGGCGGAAAAGACCAACGCACCGGACTTCGGAACCGCCTACGACTCTGCCATTGAGATACTGAAAGTCAGCGAAGCAATCGCAGATGAGTTAAATCACGAACGCTATCTTGTTGGTAACAAGTCGGAAAGCGATGGATTAACGATCCCGGCAGGCACTTCCATTACAAGCCACTGTTCAGCCGTTGTCTTTGATGCCGACAAAATAGGCCGACTCGGAATTGACATGGCGAAGCTTGAGCCGTTCACGCTCACAAAAGAGAAATCTGCCGCTCTCGACTCCCATCAACTATTCGGATCGCCCATCGAACTGAATCCACTTATCCCATTAGATGGCGGATTTGTCGTGGCTTCTCCGACCAGCATTTGCCGCGCAGCAATCGTGCGCCTTGTTGATGCTGCGTCTAGGATCGGCGGATGGGCAGATACTTTTTTTGCCACCGAGAGCGCAACGTTTTTCGTGAACGCGATAGTCAACCGAATGGGCATCAAACCCTTGAACGGCCTCAAGCTACCGGAGCTACCGTCTTCTTTGCCTCCACTTTTCCCAATGGTCGGGCAGTTCGACTATGGGATGCCAGTTATCGCATTCACTAAGGCATCACATCTCAGTGATGGCAGCGACCTTGAGGAAATGGAGTCATTTACCAAGGAGCAGGCTATTGATCTGGACGAATACTTCACGAAGTGCTGTGAGGCATGTGAAGAGATCGAAGGCTTCCGAGGAGGATTGGTTCTACTGGCGTTCGCCGGCTTTGGCAAACCTGCAGCGTTCGCCGCTCTACAGCCTAGGCAAGGGTGGCAGCTTTTCACCGCTGCGCTGGGTGATTGGCAAACACTCGCTGGAGACCAGGATTTGGATGCAAAGCGCCTGTGGTATCTTGGACTTCAGGAGAAACTAGCCGAGCGCTACAATCTGGAGTTTGTAAACCCCTCGGGACTGGTAAACTTGTATGGCTTTTGGAAAGACAACGATTTCAGTCTGATACACAAGGCTATCGACCCAAAAAACCCGCACAACATGATCGCAATAGATGGGTCATACTCCCTTCGAATCAATTCGGAGCTGAGATCGATTCGCGACCGCCATTGCCGCCAATCCATGAGCGATGCCAAGTGGATCACACTGGAGCGACAAGGCCGAGGCTTGAACCCTGACCAGACGGCCAACCTGATGTATGTGGATCATGCATCGGCGATCAACGGCTCTCTGAGAGGCTGCGTAGAATACAAGGAAATTGCATGGTGGGTGCACACCAAGGCGCGTCCGAAGAATCCAAAGTCCCGCAGCATAGTTTATCGGCTCTGGGAGTGTGTATTCAACTGGATTGAATACACCCTACCGAAGGTCTACTCAGTCACCATAAAGCACCGAGACAAACCAATCGCCATCGAGTTGACATTCCTAGAGGTGGAGGAGTGGAACATTGAGAGAATCATAGAGGTTTCCGAAGACAAATGCGGTCTTTCCATGCAAGCAGACCATGAGAATTGCGTAGTCAGGCTGACTTTCAATGAGGGATTTCTTCGAAGGTTTCATCGCCCGGACAACATCGCTGAGAGAGAAATCGTCCGCTCTGTTCTTGAGGGTGCATTTGACATCTACCGGCAGAAAGTTACCGGCCAAGAACTGGATGATCTCACCAACCATATCACCAAGAACCAAGATACGCGCTTTTTCCACGTGGTGACCTCTCCTTCATTGGAGTCAGCGCTAGGTGACACTGAACGGGCCGGACCAGCCTTCATACCGTTGGAAGAAATCAGCCGGGTTCGTGTTGGTCTAGCTCAATGCATCGCGGCATCCCCACCCGAGAAGATCACCAGTCCAATTGAAGCTAGAGACTTTCTCGATAAAGCAGTCGCCTACCTACAAAAGGACGTTTGTTCCCGACTCAAACAGCTGGATATTCTCTCGGTCGTCTCACATTCATTCACTCAGTTGGATGACATCTCCAGAGACCGCGATCGCTGGAGTCTGTCCACCCGATCCTTGCAGGCCTTATCGGACAATGCGACCTGGCTGCAGGACCGCTTGCGCCGCGAAAGCGGAAGGCATTCCTTGGCAGAGATCACCAACCGCATATTGATCGAGACGGCAGTCTACTCCCACGACCCGAAGGCTGAGGAATGCATTTCGCAAACGGAGCACGCTACTCTGCTAGCGAAGCTTGCGGTAATGATGGAGCTTGCGAATCATCGAGATGCCATCGTCGGCGGCTTCGTCGATGCAGATATTACAATCCACAAAAACGGAATGATTGATTTCGATGAGTCATTTCAGCAACAGGTATTCCAACCCTACATTACCTCTCGTGTTGACGACAGAATCAAATGGGACGCGGACGCCTATGACAGCCATTTCTTCAACCCCGCTGCTTCTGACGACGAACCGACTGGGGAAAACCCAGAAGTTCAAGCATTTCGGCGTGCATTTCAGGCCGAGTTTGGTTTTGCCTTTGATAAGCTGACTGAGGTCATTGATTTTTTCGCCGAACTTGCACTCACCCAACAACAAGGGGGAGGCATAATCCCCTCTGTGATTTTGACAAAGATCCTGAAAGATCGAATTGGTCTTGCTGAATCTCAGATCGACACCTTCCTGCAGCGCTTTGTCCTTCCGATTCGTCCACAATGGGACAGGAACCTCCCAGATGAATGTCTGAAAAGCGACGTCTTTCCATGGCGGTTCTTCCGCGGACTTTCGGTATTGGTGCGGCCGTTTGTGGAAGTCCGCTGTTCGCCGAGAGTATTTGCGGTCTCAGCAACACACTTGATTAGGTGGCGTCGCTACTTGGCCAACTCAATCGCAGATGGACATCTTCCGGATAGGCTATTCAGTTCTGCGGGGATGAAGAAATATCTTGGGAGCGTAGCTGACAAGAAAGGACATGAATTCACAAAATCCGTTGCCGCGGATCTGTCGTCACTCCTGCCGAACCAACGAGTAGAAATCAGGATGACCGAGCTCGGAGCGCCATCCAGCCCTGATTTAGGTGACATTGATATTCTCGCTTGGGATGCCAAAACGGAGACCGTATTCCTCATTGAGTGCAAGCGCCTGAAAGCGGCACTGACCGTTCCGCAGGTCATCCAACAGCTAGAAGAGTTTCGAGGAAACCAGAAAGAGAAGGACTCATTGGCTAAACATCAGCGCCGAGTTGAATGGCTAAAGAAGAACCCCGCAAAGCTCTCGGAAATGATTGGCATTCCCGGCGAGGCTATTCGGTGGGCGCCTCTGCTTGTCACCAGAGGACGTGTGCCAATGTCGTATCTGGATGCCTTTGGATGCCCCAAAGAGCAGGTGATTCCTGCAACGGAGCTCCCTGACCATATTGCCTCTCAACTAGGGATGGCCAAATCGACACCCTGAGATCGTCTTATGAAGGCCTACGACCAACAGCGTAATCCTTAAAGCGCGGGAGTGGCGTCAGGGTCGTCGGTGACCTATACCGCCTCCCCTTCAGTGCGGAGGCCACACAAGCGGGCCTTGTGGCGAAAATCCCGAAGAGGCAGGCCCTGGGTCCACTGGCTCTCTCACCCTCTATCCTAACTTTCGCAGCAGTTCGTGAAAAAAATACGAAGGCACGAAACGCAAGAACTCTGATTGCCGGCCTCCCCTAACGACTATGCCGACTAGGTAAACGACCGATGTCTCGAGACAAACATCACGAAAGCCCCAAACTGCTCCGCCGCTAATTCCGTTGGGTTCTGACATGCGATTCGCGACCGGCAGTTTCACCACTCCTAGCCCACAACTGTCGTAACGGCAAAGGGTTCCTTCCCCATAGTAGAGATCGGTTTTTATGGCCTTCTTATCAAGATCAAACATTCTTTCACATTCAGGATAGCCACAAAAGGCAATGTCAGCCTTAATGGAAGGATAAAGGCCCTTCTTTAGTGAATAGGGGAAGAAAATGGACTCTGAATAGGTGTCGTCCAAATTGGTAAAGATCAATACAAGTATATCGCACAGTGAATCACCGCTCCCCACCCGGGCAAGTTCCACAGCTGTATTGACCGTAAACACAGGCGAATTTCTAACAAACGAGTCTACTGGAATTCGCATCTCCGAAAGATCTCGGTCCTTCGGTAGACAGTGTCTGGCAGTTAATGCTACACGAGACTTTCCAATCTTGAGTAATACACATGATCCTCCGACGGAGATGGGAAGACTGCTATCCGTATTCTCCCAAAGTATTGGACGAACATGTTTCGCGAGGTCGATAACTCTCATGGGTAGTTCTCGGTAAGTGTGGAATATGCCCGACCACCAAATGACTAGATCATTTTACTTAACACCCGAAACAGGGTGATATGCCGATGATGTGGGTGGTTGCCTGCATGGTCTAAGCGAAATGATAGCTTGGAACCACGCCCGGCAAAAGAGAGAAATCGGGGCGGGGGCACGAAATCAGATTCAAACATTGGCCTAACACGCCGTTCTGGGCGTTAAGCCAATGAAGGCCGGGCCTTCACCATTTCTTGACGGTTCAGCCCTGCCGCATGGCTCTTCAGCCGTTCGGCGAGGAGCGGCGGTTTCATTTCTCGGAGCAGATCGCGCGGAAGGCGTTGGGTTCGGAGGAAGGATGCGACGGTGGGGACACCGCCGCTACAGCTCGGCGGAAACTGTAGGGGCGGTGTCCACACCGCCCGGTCCCAGCTCTCCAACAAACTCCCTCAACGATCATCTCTCAACCCTCAACACCGCCCCCTCTCTCATTCCTCGGTATAGATCGCGCGGAAGAAGGCGTTGGCTTCGGACGTGGGGGACGATGAAATCCTGACGGATGGAGAGTGTTCAGTTTTCAGTGCTGGGAGTCGGGGCGGGAATCGGCGTTTGCGACGCCTGCGACCGCGGGTTAGGCTGCGGACATGAGCACCGCGGTTCTTGAGCTGAAGGAAAAAGTCGAGCGCCTCACTCCCGAGGAGCGGGCCGAATTGATGCAGATCCTCGAAGACATAGAGGACAATGCGTTGGCGGATAAGGCTGAGGCGGAGGGGAACTGGACGTCGTTCGACACCTTGAAGAAGGAATTGGGTCGCGCATGACCTGGGAGGTCGTCTTCAGCGACTCCTCCAAGAAGTTCCTGAAGAAACTGCGGGACGCCGCGCTTCTCGACCGCCTGCTGGCCGCACTGGAGAAACTGGCGACCAACCCGCGGCCGCAGGGATGCCGCAAGCTTTCTGGGACAACGGATCGCTACCGGATTCGCGTCGGGGATTACCGGATCATTTACCGCATCGACGACGGAAAGGTGACCGTGCTTGTGCTGGTCATCGGTCATCGGCGCGAGGTTTACGACGGCTGAGCAGGAAGGCTGCGACGGTGGGGATTGCGGCGTTGAGGGTCTATGGTTGAAGGTTGAGGGACCGAAAGGCAGCAGGTTGCGAACGAGTGGCCGGTTGCCCTGCGAGGTAGGCTTGGCAACGGCTTGTCGCCTCGGTCTTCAATCCCTCAACGCTCATCTCTCAACCCTCAACACCGTCTCCTCTCTCACTCCTCCGTGTAGATCGCGCGGAAGAAGGCGGCGGGTTCGGAGGTGGGGGCGGTGAGTTGGAGGAGGTTGCCGGGGGGGGCGGAGAGGCCGTCGTTGCCGGGGGCGGTCCAGTTGGTCCAGGAGAGGAGGTTGCCGGAGGTCTGGATGCGGACGCCACGGCCCGGGAGCGAAGACACGGAGACAGTGACTTGTCCGGCGCCGGCGGCGACGGCGGGGACGGGGGTGGCGTCGGGGCGGAGGGGGTCGGTGCCGGCGAGGAATTCGGCCATGTTGGTGCGTCCGTCGAGGTCGGCATCGAAGGTGCCCTCGCCTTCCGGCGAGCTGGACGAGGCGAAGCGGGCGAGGCGCCATTGCGGGTAGCTCTGGCGGGCGGGGAGTTCGAGGCGGATCCAATCGATGAGGAGCTGGACGCCGTCGGCATCGACCTCGCTGGTGGCGAGCGGGGGCATGCGGGTGTAGCCGTTGCGGGCGGCGGCGCGGTTGACGACGATCGAGTTGGTGTCGTTGCCGGGGACGAGCAGGCGGTGGGCGGGATTGAGGGCGGAGGGCGAGGTGCCGTTGACGAGGCCGGTGTCGAAGAGTTTGAGGTTCGGGCTGGCGTCCCATGCGGCCGGGGCGGTGCCGCCGGTGCTGTGGCAGTAGGCGCAATTGACGGCGAGGTAGGAGCGGGCGCGGGCCTCGAGCGAGTAGGTGGTCTCGGTCGGGGCGACGTGGCGCGGCAGGTCGGTGTCGGTGAGTCCGGTGAGGTAACCGGCCTGAGCGAGGCGCTGGATGAAATTGCCGGAGACGCCGGCGATCTGTCCGTCGCGGCTGAGCTGGCGGGTGCGGAACGAGAGGGCGTGTCCGGCCTGGGGCGAGTGGCAGGTCATGCACTCGGATTGCGAGGGGATGCGCCAGCGCTGCAGGCGTTGCGTGCCGCCTTCGGTGACGGTGATGTCGAATTCCTCGCCGGCCACGTCGGCGAGGGTGGCGACGGTGCCGTTGGTGTTCCAGCGGTAGGAAACGCCGTAGGCGCCGGTGGAGTTGCGGACGAGGATGCGGGTCTCGAGGCGGCGGGCGGTGGCGGGATTGCCGCGGGTCGTTTCGAGGTCGAAGTGCTTCACCCAGATCGTGCCGTCGGGCAGCGTCCAGTTGCCCTCGCGGGAGAAGACGGCGGTGGTGTTGGTCTGCGGCATGCCGAACCAGCGGCGTTTCTTCGCGTGGTCGGACCAGAACGGGAGGTTGACGTCGTAGGCGACGAGGCCGGGGTTGGGCGTGAGCGCGGCGGGGTCGGCGAAGAGGCCGGTGTCGGCCAGCGTCGCGGGGAAGCCGGAGGTGACTGACTGCGCGACGAGGCGGCGGATGAGCCCGCTGTCGAGGTCGGCGAAAAGGACGTCGCCATTCGAAGGGTCGCGTCCGATCCCGGCGATCCCGCCCTCGCCGGCGATGCGTTCGGCGACGGGGGGCGCGACCGTGTCGTCGAGCGACCAGATGTTGCCCGAGACGTAATCGGCGAAGATGTATTTGCCGGCGAGCGAGGGGATGCGGTTGCCGCGGTAAACGATGCCGCCGGTGACCGAGCGGCCCTGCATGGTGCCGCTGCCGTGGGAATACTCGTAAAAGGGCGGATGGGAGTTGGTCCAGCCGGGCGGACGGCTGTTCCACTTCGCCCCTTCCAGCGTGCCTTCGCGGAAGGCCCATTCGTAATTGCCGCCCCGGACGATGCGGTTGATCTCCTCGCGGGCGCCCTGTCCGACATCGGCGCACCAGAGGATGCCGGTGGCGGGGTCGAACGACATGCGCCACGGGTTGCGCAGGCCGACGGCCCAGAATTCCGTGCGGACGTTCGTGGGATTGACCGTGGAGCTGAGGAAATTCGTGGCGCCGACCCACGGGTTGTCCGCGGGGACTTCGTAGCGCGGGTAGCCGTTCGTATCGAGCGCGACGGCCGGATGCGGGTTCGGGCGGAGGTTGGCATCGTCGCCCGCGCCGGTGCCGGACGGCGTGAGGTCGGGCGCTTCGAGGTCCACGTCGATGCGGGTGATGGACGACCAGAAATCGCGGTCGATGAGCTGCGAGTTGTTGAGTGTGTCGTTGGCGTTCCCCTCGTCGCCCCAGCTCATGTAGAGGTAGCCGTCCGGCCCGAAGTGCAGGTCGCCGCCGTTGTGGTTCTCGGCATCGTTGGCCTGCTGGATGAGGATGCGCTCGGAGTTGGTGATGGCGACGTTGGAGTTGGTCGGCGAGGCGGTGAACTCGGACAGGCGCTGCACGCGCGCTCCGCCGACCGTGGTGGAATAGACGACGAAGAAGCGGCGGTTGGTCGCATAGTCCGGGTGGAAGGCGACGCCGAGCAGACCCTGCTCGCTCTCGGTCTGGAAAACCTCGGCGGGGGCGGCGGTGCGGCTGTTGACGAGCGCGTCGAGATCGAGGAAGACGCTGCGGGCCGGGGAGGCGAGGTTCGGGATGACCACGAGGTCGCCCGTTTTCTCGAGGATGAAGACGCGGTTCGTCTCGCCGGGCGGGGCCACGATGCCGAGGGGCTGGGAGAAGGAGAGGCCGGGGAAGGCGTTGGTCAGCGCGATGGACTGCGGAGGCGGGGCCGAAGGCATGGCCGCATGCGGCATGGGCAGGCGCGGGGCGGTGCTGACATTCACCGTGACGCTCGAAGTGCTGGCGAGTCCGGCCGCATCGCGGATGCGGTAGGTGAACGAGTCGGACGTGGTGTTCGTGGCCGTGTGCGTGTAGCGGATGAGGCGGTTGGGTGCGTCCACCGTGGTGTTGCCGCGGGTCGGAGGCGTGACGATTTCGAGCGTCGAGGGGACGAGGTCGGCGGAGCCGTTGGGATCCACGTCATTGCGCAGGACGGGGACGCCGACCGTTCCCCCGAGGCCGATGGTGGTGGTGTCAGGCTGCGCCTCGGGCGCGAGGTTCTGCCACGGGCTGAGGCGGCTGCCGGGGATGACGGCGAGGGATTGTCCCGGGTAGGACCAGCCGACGCCGAGATTGTCGCCGCCGGTGCCTTCCTTGTGCAGGGCCTCGATGAAGTAGATGCGCCCGGCGACGAGCGGGATGGTGACGGAGGTTTGCTGCGGGAACTTGGTCCATTCGTTCGGGTTCGTCCACTCGGGCACCGAGGCGATGAGGCGGCGGCTGTCGGGCGAGCTGTTCGTGCCGAGCCAGAGCTCGCAATTGTCGTCGCCGTGGATCGAGAACGTGTAGTTCCCGGTGACGGGCGCGTGGACCCAGCCGAAGACGCGCGTGCCGTAGTTGTCGGCGACGTTCACCGGCGCTTGGAAGTTTGTGAGCGTGTTCGTGCTGGAGGGCGAGGCCGGGTAGCTCGGGAGGCCGGTGAGGTTGGCCACCGCGGTGCCGCCGACGCCGGTCCAGACGTGGCGCGTGATCGATCCGGTGGCGGGCTGCGCGGAAAGCCCCTCCCCGCCCAAGAGGACGAGGCCGGCCGAAAGGGCGGCGCGCAGGGGGACCATGGCGGGGAAAATCGGCCGTGGCGCGGTGCCGGTCAACCGGGAATCAAGAGAGGGAACCCGCGGGAACGCCAAACGCCATTTGCGGGCGGTCGACTGGCATGGTAAGTGGTCGGCATGGCCGCAGTGCTGACCGCTGACCAGATCATCGTCCGCGACCCCACGGTTTGCGGAGGCCAGCCGGTGATCAAGGGGACAAGAGTGACCTTGCGCACAATTCTGGCCACCCTCGCGGAGGGAGCTTCAGTCGAGGAGATCACCAAGGCATTCCCCACCCTGCGCGCCGCCGATGTTCAAGCTGTGATTGCTTACGCTGCATCTTCAGCGGAGGAAGACTTGCCCGTGAGCGGCTTGCCAACCGGCTTGTGAAGATCAAGCTGGACGAGAACCTGCCGAGGACGTTGGTGGAGGTTCTTGGAAACCTCGGCCACGAGACGGACACAGTCCCGGACGAAGGCCTGCAGGGCGAGTCGGATGACGTAGTCTGGCGGACCGCGCAGGAAGAAGGGCGCTTCCTCGTCACCCAAGATCTGGACTTTTCCGACATCCGGAAGTTCGCACCCGGAACCCATCATGGCCTCATGCTCGTGCGCCTGCGCTTGCCGAGCCAGCGCGGTTTGGAATTGAGGGTTGGCACCGCCTTCGAGGAGATGGGTAGAGGCGACGGTTGGGCCGGGGCGTTCGTCGTTGTGTCCGACTTGAAGGTGCGTGTCAGCTTGCCCGATCGCTGACCGCGCCACGGGTCAACCGGGAATCAAGGAGCGGCGAAATCTGCGTCCTTCAGCGTGACGTCGTGGCGGATGTTCGAGCCGTCGATCTCGGTCGTGCCGCCGCCGGGGCCGGTCACGGTCATGGCGGCCGGCACCGGGCGGCCGAGGTCGTCGCGGGCGGTGAGGGTCGTTTCGATGCGGCGTGCGAGCTTGCCGTCGCGGTCGTATTTCTCGACGCGGAGCGGGAGCATTTTGCGCGGGTCCACCCAACTGCGGACGCGGCCGTAGGGTGTCGGGTCGCCGGCGGCGGGCTTCGAGTCGAGGATGAGGCATTCGGCCGCGCCGATCTTCTCCGTGCCGGCGAGCGTTTGGCCGGGCCAGAGGAAGAAGTTCTCCACGACATCCTGCAAAGCGAGGTCCGACCCGAGGAGGCTGTCGCCGGCCTGTGCGCGGCCGAGTTCGCGGCGGGTGTCGGGCGGCGTGAGCGATGCGCCCTCGATGGCGCCGCCGGGTTTCTGGCGAAGGACGACCGTCTCGCCCTTGCGTTCGGGCGGCCAGATGACCTGGTAGGAGACCTCGGCTGATGACTTGGTGCGGCGCGCCTTGATCTGGACCTGCAACTGGACGGGCGCGGCGGAGCCCGCGGGAGTGAACTTGAACTTCGCCCGCGCCACCGAATCGCCGTCCTGCACGGCAGCCGCGAGTCCGGAGGCGAGTTCGGCGGCGTCGGGGGCGGCCTTGGACGGCGCGGCGCAAGCAAGCAGTCCGAGCAGACAGCAGGCGGCGGGGAAGGTCCGACCCATGTCTGGCATCAAGTCTCGGGGCGGGCCCGGCGTCAACCCTGAAGCGCCACGCTCGGGGACAGGCGCGAACTCCGCCACGCCGGATAGAGGCCGCTGACGATGCCGACGGCGACCGCGATCAGCACCGCCTGGATGGCGAGCGGCCAGCCGAGGTCGGGCTCGAGGAAACCGCGCACCATCGGCGTCACTTCGAGGAGCGCGAGGGTGACGGCACCGAGGACGACGCCGACGATGCCGCCAATGAGGCCCATCACCGCCGACTCGCAAAGCACGAGGGCCATGATACGGCCGCGCCGCCAGCCGAGCGCGAGGAGGATGCCGATCTCGTGTTTCCGTTCGAAGACGCTCATCAGCATCGTGTTCATCACGCCGAGAACACCCACCACGAGGGCGAGGAGCGACGTGCTCCAACTCATGGCGCGGGCGACCTGGAAACCCTGGCTCGTGCCCACGACCTCGCGCGCCTTCACGGCGCGCAGGCCGGGGTGGGTCTCCTCGATGCGGCGGCACAGGGCGTCCACCGCCGCGGCGTCCGCTCCCTCGGGGACGCGGATGTTGATGAAGTTGGCGCGCCCGTCGTAGCCCGAAACTTCCTGGAAGCGCGGGAGGGCGAGATTGATCGCGCCGTTTTCCATGACCGACTGCCCGTCCACGATCCCCACGACCTCAAAGTCGCCCGTCTCGACCTGCAGTCGGTCGCCGGGTTTCTTGCGCAGAACCTGCGCGGCAAGCTTGCCGAGGACGACGGCGGGCTCCTCGGCATCGCGGGGCAGACGTCCTTCGATCAGGCGGAACTGGTCCCAGGTGAAGGAGCCCCATTCGCGTCCGTAAACAACCATCATCGGCGCGTCCTCGACGCTGAGCATCTGCATGAGCGTGGCATTGGCCTCGGCCACCCCGGGAATCGCGGCGATGCCGTCGCGCACCGACTCGTCGAACGCCTTCGGCATGATGCCGCCCTGCATGTTGCTCACGATGACGTCGATGCCGATCACGTCGAGTTGGTTGACCACGCTTTTCTCGTAGCCGGAAGAAAGCCCGACCAGCGTGACCACGGCGCCGATGCCGATGGCGATGCCGAGCACGGTGAGGCCGGTGCGGACGGGGCGGCGCCAAAGACCGCGGAAGATGACTTGGAGGAAAGTCATGGTCGCGAAGCCCCGTCCCCTTGGTCCTCCGAGACGATCCGGCCGTCCTTCATGCGGATCATGCGCGCCGCGTGCCGCGCGATGGCGGCGTCATGGGTCACGAGGACGAGGGTGACACCGTGGTCGGCGCGGAGGCGCAGGAGGAGTTCGAGCACGTTGTCGGAGTTCGTGCTGTCGAGGTTTCCGGTCGGCTCGTCGGCGAGGAGGATGGCCGGGCGGTTGGCGAGGCTGCGGGCGATGGCCGCACGTTGGCGTTCGCCGCCGGAGAGTTTCACGGGGAGGTGGCCGAGCCGGTGGCCGAGCCCGACCGATTCGAGCAATTCGACCGCACGCGCGCGGCGCGAGGCGCGGCTGCCGGGCAGACCGAACATGGGGATCTGCACGTTCTCCTCGATGGTGAAATTCGGCAGGAGGTGGAACGACTGGAAGATGAAGCCGATCTCCCGTGCGCGGTAGGCGGCCGGGTCGGGCAGGTCGTGCAGCACCTGGCCGCGGAAACGCAATTCGCCGCCGGTGGGGCGGTCGAGCAGGCCGAACATGTTCAGCAGCGTCGTCTTGCCGCACCCGCTGGGCCCCACGATCGAGACGAACTCACCGTGGCCCACGCGCAGGTCGAGTCCGCGCAGCGCGGGCACGCGGCCGTCGTCGTATTCACGGGCCAGCCCGCGCGCCTCATAGAGCGGCTGGTCGGCGGAAGCGGGCCCGGACATCGGTCAGGGGACCGACGCCCACTGGCGTCCGACGCGGGGGTCGCGCAGGCTGCGCAGGAGGTGGACGAAGGCCGAGCGGTAGTTCGGGAACGGGACGATGTCCTCTTCCTCCTCCGGCTCGATGAGGTGCTTGTTGTCGGGCAGCTCGAAGAAGGGGATCGAGCTCTTCACGTGGTGGACGCCGTGCAGCGGTTGATGGAGCAGGCTGATCGAGACGAGTTTGCCGGCGAACGACTGGCCGATGATGCTGCGGGTGGCGCTCGGACCGCTGTGCCCGCTCAGGCCGACGTGCTCGATGTATTTGCGCCAGCTCTGCATGTTGCCGGCGATGAAGGCGGGGATGAAGTAGAGGACGAGGAACCAGACCCAGAGGTTAAACCAGGCGACGACGCCGAGGAGGGTGCCCCAGAAGACGACCATGCCAACGGTTTCGATCCAGATCCGCCGCCGGACGGCCTTGTTCGTCACCGGCGAGGGCCGCTGCAGGAAAACGCGCCAGAAGAGGAACGGGGTGTAGAAGAAGCCGAAGTTCAGTTCGAGGAACGCGGCGAGCCGGCGCCACCAGAGCGGCTGCTGCGGGTCGACGAAGGGCCAGAGCTCGAGGTCCTTGGTCGAGGCGAGGTTGACGTGGTGCTTCTGGTGCAGGGCGCGGTAAAGCGTGAAGGGAGTAACGCTGATCATGCCGACGAGGACGCCGTCGAACTCATTCCACAGCTTGTTCCCCCGCAGGCTGCCGTGGGCCGCCTCGTGGAACGCGATGAGGAAGGCGTGCATCAGGTGGCTGAGGAGCAGGACGAGCGGGATGAGCAGCCAGACCCAACCGCGGTAGAGGCAGTAGGCCGTGACCGCGGTGGTGAGGTAGTAGGATCCGGCCACGAGGGTGAACGAGGCGCGGTTGGCCCACGGCTCCCAAGCGCCGGTCTCGGTGGACGAAGGAATGGTTTCGGTCGTGTTCATTCAGGCGTTGAAGTTGAGTCCGGCATCCGGGTTGCGGACGACTTGGTCCAGCACCCCGCGGAACGTCCGGTCGAGGTCGTTCAGATCCTCTTCGGGAACAATGGATGGTCGGTTCATCCATATCAATTCGATACGTTTCCCGTCCTCGGTCAACTCGCAAGCGAGGTCGAAGCGCGAGGTTCCGCTGGAGAGGTTGCGCAGGCTCGACGACATGCCGGGGACCTCGATGCCGGGGAACGGGTGGTTCTGCACGGCGAAGCGCACGTCGAAGACGGCATGGCGGCGGCGGGGCGACTCCCGCTCGACGGCGGCAGCCAACTCGACGAACGGCATGGCGCGGGCGAAGTCCTCGATGGATTCGGCGTGGACGGCGCGGGCGGTGGCGGAGAAGGGGGCGGACGGATCAACGCGGCCGCGCAGCGGCACGATGCCGGAGAAATAGCCCATGGTTTCCTTGAGGGCGGACTTGCCGCGTCCGGCGGTGGGCGTGCCCAAGACAACATCGTCGGCACCGCGCCAGCGGTGAAGCGCGAGACGGAACGCGGCGAGAAGGACACTGAAGAGCGTGACGCCCGTCTGGCGCGCGAGCCCGCGGACCGCCTCGGCCAACTCCGCCGGGAGGTGGCTGACCCGTTTCGCCACGGGGTCCATCGGACCGGGCGGGGCATCGAAGAGCGGACGTGATCCCGCGAGGCGGTTGCGCCAGTAATCGGCGGCCTCGCCGAGAACGGCGGGCTGCCAGCGGGCCCGCTCAGCCGCGCCCCACGCCGAGTAGCTCATCTCCAACGGCGGCAGCGAGTCGCGGAGGCCGCGCAGGCGCGACATGTCGCGGCCGGACGACCGCCAGATGCTGATGCAAGCGGTGTAGAGGTCCTCCACAAAGCTGGTCACTGTCCAGCCGTCGGCGATGGCGTGGTGGATCGTCAGCCCGAGCGCGTGGTGGTCCGGCCCGCGGCGCACCATTTGCAAGCGGTAGAGCGGCCCGCGGCGCAGGTCGAACGGCCGGGAAAAACCTTCCTCCATCGAGGCGGTTATCTCCCCGTCCGGCAACGACGGATCGTCGAGTTCGTGGTAAGCGAGGACCGGCTCGGCTTGCGCACGGACGAGCTGCACCGGGCCCTCCCTTCCCGGGAGGAACGAGGTGCGCATCGCTTCCTGGCGCGCGACGACGAGACTCATCGCGTCGCGGCAGAGATCGCCGGTGAGCGGGCCGCGGAGGTCGATGTAGGAACGGATGTGGTTGGACGCGTCCTCGGGAGGAACCGGCGAGGTTTCCCAAAGTTCGCGCTGCGGAAAGGTCGCAGGCACGAGCCGCACCTGACCGCTGGCCACGAGTTCCTGCAGCCGCGTTTTGCCGTCCTGCTCCATGCCCGGCCTCAGGACATGCCCGCCGGCGAGGGCTTGCGGGGGGTGTCGGCGTCGGCATCCGCGAGGATGTCGTCGAGTTCGGACTCGCTGAGCGCGGCCAGATCAACGTCGGCCACATCGGCCTCGCCGGCGGAAGGCCCAGGCACCGCTGCGGGCGACGGTTCGGGCGACGCGCCGCCGAGGTGGCTGTGGATGAGGCTGCCGATCTGGCCGATCGTGCGGGCGCGCATGAGGCTGGCGGGCGGCAGGGTCACGCCGATGGAGGTCTCGATGAGGTTCTCGATCTCGACGCCCATGAGCGAATCCAGCCCGAGGTCAGTCAGCGGTTGGTCCGGGCGGAGCGAATCGGGCTTCACGCGCAGGACCGAACCGACGATGTGCTGCAGGGCCTGCACGATGACGGCCTCGCGTCCTTCGGCCGGAGCCGCTTCGATGCGTGCGCGCCAGTCGCCGGCCGGCCCGGTCGTCTCGGCTTCCTCGGTCTCGGTGGCGAGGATGCGTTCGATGAGGGGATTCTCCTGCAGGCCGCGGAAGGCCTGCCGCCACTTGCCCCAATCAACGCGCAGGGCCGCAGCCTGCGGTGTCCGGGCGTCGAGGAAGGTTTCGAGGAGCGCGGTAACCTCGGCGGGATCGAGCGCAGCCGTGCCTTGGCGGAGGAGGTATTCGGCGACCTTCTCATTGCGCGCGACGTAGCCGTCGCCGCCGAGCACGCCCCAGTTGACGGCGAGGGCCGGAAGTCCGAGGGCGCGACGATGATGGGCGAGCGAATCGAGGAAGGCGTTGGCCGCGGCGTAGTTCGCCTGGCCGGGGTTGCCGAAGACGCTGGAGACGGAGGAGAAAAGGACGAACGCGTCGAGGTCCATGCCGGTCGTGGCCTCGTGCAGCAGCCAGGCGCCGAGGGCTTTCGGCCTCATGACCGTGGCCATGCGCCCGGGCGTGAGGTCGGCCAGCGGCGCGTCGTCGATCACCATTGCGAGGTGGAAGACGCCCTTCAGGACACGCCCGCTGGTGCGGACCGCCTCCATCACGGCCGCCACGCCCCCCGCGGTGCCGACGTCGGCGGCGACAGCAAGGGCATCCGTTCCCGAGGAACGCAGCTCGGCGAGAAACTCCGGCGCCCCCTCGGCCTCCGCGCCCTTGCGTCCGGTGAGCACGAGGTGTTGTGCCCCGCGCTTCGCGAGCCAGCGGGCGAGCACCTTGCCGAAGCCGCCGAAGCCGCCCGTGACGAGGTAGGTGGCGTTCGGATCCACCTCGAACGCGGTCCGCAGCGGCTCGCTGCGGCGCGGGATGAGCGGTTCGGCAAACCCGAGGATGACCTTGCCCGAATGCTTGCCGGCGGCCATGAGGCGGAACGCGGCATCCACACGCGCCGGCGGGAAGGACCGGTAGGGAAGCGGACGCAGGGCGCCGGTCTCCATGAGCCCGGCGATCGTTCCCATCAGATCCCGCGTGAGCGATTCGTCGCCGGCGAAGACCGCGTCCATGGCCACGACGTGGAAGGACGCGTTGCGGCGCAGGTGCCAGAGAGGGAGGCGCGCGTTTTGGTAGATGTCGCGCTTGCCGATTTCGATGAAGCGGCCCGATTCGGCGAGGCAGGAAAGGCCCATCGGGATGGCCTCGGCGGCGAGGGCGTTGAGGACGACGTCAACCCCGCGTCCGCCCGTCAACTCCATGACCCGCTCGGCGAAGTCGCCGCGACGCGAGTCAATCACATGGTCGGCCCCGAGGGTGGTGAGGAGGGCGCGCTTGGCCGGGCTGCCGGCCGAGGCGATGACCTTCGCACCGAGATGCCGCGCGATCTGGATCGCCGCCATGCCGACGCCGCCGGCCCCCGAGTGGACCAGCACCGTCTCACCGGCGCGCAACCGGGCCACGGTGGAAAGCGCGTGCCATGAAGTCATGAAGACGACGGGGATCGTGGCGGCCTCCTCGTATGTCATGCCTTCGGGCATCGGACGCACATCCGCCGCCCGCGCCAGCGTGTGCGTGGCGAGCCCGAACACGGCGAGCCCGAACACGGAATCGCCCGGCTTCACGTGGTGGACCCCCTCGCCCACCGCCACGACCTCGCCGGCAACCTCGTCGCCATACATCCTTGCGTCAGCCGTCTCAGCCGGGTAGAGGCCGAGTCCCTTGAGGACGTCGCGAAAATTGAGCGCGGCCGCGCGGGTGCGGATCAGGACCTCGCCGTGGCCGCAGACCGGCATGGCGAAGGCGGTGAACTTCAAGCTGTCGAGACTGCCGCGCTCGCGCGACTCCAGCCGGAGGGGGACGGTGTCCGGCAACTCTTGCTCCGCCACTTCCAATCCGCGGGCGAAGCGCTGCACGTAGCGCGCCTCGCCGCGCAGGGCGACCTCGCGCTCGGGTTCGCGGCTGAGGAGTTCGCGGGTGAGCGCGCCGAGGTCGTCCGCCCCGGGCGACGCCGGGAGGTCGATCGCGCGGCAGGCGACGTGCGGATGCTCGCTGAGAAAAACGCGGAAGAACCCGAGCACCGCGCCGGCGACGGGCGGGACGGGCGGGCAGTCGCGTCCCGCGGGCTGGGCGCCGCGGGTGACCAAGTCGAGCCGGATGCGCGCCGCCGGGGCGAAGCCGTCGAGAAGGCGCGCCAGTTGCAGCATGTCGTCCATGCCGAGGGACTGCTCCACGCCGGCTGGTTCGGTGCTCCAGAGATAGACGAAGCGCTGCGGCGGATTGCCGGACGCGAGTTCGGCGGCGAGTTGCTCCCAATGGGTGGGGTCACCCGGGTGCATGATGACCTCATCCCCTGCGGACGCGAACCCGTCTCCCTGCAACACCAAGCGGCAGGAAGCTCCGCGCGCGCGGAGCCAATCGGCAAGCCATGCACCAATGCCGGAGCGGTCGGCGAAAACGACCCACGACAAGTCCTCGGGCGACGACTCATCTTCCGGCAACGCCGCGGGCGCGTCCCACGCCTTGCGCGCGAGCACTCCCACCTGCCCCTCGCCGTCGTCCGCATCGCGAAGGCCCGGCAGGCTCGCGGTCTCGACGAAACCCGTCTCGCGCAGCAACTCCTCCCAGCGCTCGCGGGCGAGGAGCGGATGCTCCGGGCGCAGGTCGCGGTCCTTCAGGCTCCACCAACCGCTGGTCAGGCCGAAAATCGCCTCGGTCCAGAGCCGCGGCGTGGCCACGTCCATGAACATGAGAGTCCCGCCCGGCGCGAGCAAACGGTGCAGCCCGGCGAGCGAGGCGCGAACGTCGGCCACGGCATGGAGGACGTTCGTGCCGATGATGATGTCGTAGGCCCCGGGCTCGAAATCCTGATCCTCGGGCGGCCGCTCGAGGTTGAAGACGCGGAACTCGACCTCGGGGAACGCCGCCAGCTTCTGCTGCGCGGGCGGGAAGAATCCCGTCGAGACATCGGTGAACGTGTAGTGGTGCAGGCCGCGCTCGAGTTGCGGAAGGACATACGAGGCGAGTCCGCCCGTGCCCGCGCCGACCTCGAGGATGCGCAGTCCGCGGCCGTCCGGCAGCGCCGCGGCGGCCCGGCGCACGGCGGCCGCCAGACCGGCCAGCCAGTGAGCAGTGAAAAGTCCGTCGCCGTAGAATTGCTCAAGCAGATCCGTCCCAGCACCCGCGAAGAGCACCTGCACGGCGTCCTTGTCGCCGCGCATGATCGGACCGAAGTCCGCCCCCGTGGCCGCGCACAGCATCGCCTCGGACAAATGCCCCGGCGCCGCGCCGAGAAAATCCCTCAAGTCTTGCGACGCCTTCTCGGCCAACCGGCCGAGGGCGTCGCTCGCGCGCCAACTTCCGGGACCGGTCCCGTCCACGAGGCCGCGTCGGCCAAGTTTTTCCATGAGGCGGGTGAAGACCGGACGCATCCCGGCGGCCACGCCGAGCGACTCGGCGGAAAACCCGCGCCCCGGCTGGACGCCCATGGCGACGAGTCCCGCGGCGACCTGCGAGGCGGCCAGATCGTCCTCCCAAGCCAGGACCGACTCCAGCCGTTCGCGCCCGCGCAGGGCGAGCACGGCGTCAAGGGCCTCGGCGGCCACGGAGTGAAGTTCGCCCAGCGGCACGGGGATGAGCGGCGTCCGGGGGACGGCGGATTTCAACCTCTCCCAATCGAGGTGGTAAACAAGCTCACGCCCCTCACCCGTGGCGGAACCGGCGCGGCGGGCCGAGGTGAGCGCCATCGCGCGGAAGCCGTCGATCAGCACGCACGGCTCGCCCTCGTCGTCATAAATCCCGATGCGGCCGCCCGTGACTTCCTCGCTGCATTGCGTGACGGAGGCGCGCACGCGCCCGGACGCACCCAGCGGGCGCAGGAAGAGGATGCGGCCGAAGCGCACCGGGAGTTTCAACTTCACGCCGCGCGACTCGACGGTGCGCGCGGCCGCGGAAAAGACGTGCAGGGCGCCGTCGAGCAGGACGGGATGGACGGCGTATTCGCCGGCGCGCCGGGCCGAGTTCTCGGTGAGCGCGATGAGGCCGCATGATTCGCCCCCGCGCGCGTGCAACTCGCTCGCGGCACGGAACTCGGGCCCGTAGGGCAGTCCCTTGCCGCGCTTGTGCTCGTAGTGCTCCTCGATATCCGCGGGATCAAGATCCCCGCCGGGCGGGATCCAGCGCGTGGCCTCGAACGCCGACTCGGTCCGTTCGCCGCGCAGAGATCCGACCACATGGACGGACCAGGTGGTTGAAGGTTCGAAACGGCTCTGCACGGTGAAGGTGCGTTCCGTCGGATCGTAGGCCAATTCGAGCAGCACGCTGTCCGCCGGATCGGGAAGGATGAGCGGCTTGCGGATCTCGAGGTCCTCGACGGCAAACGGCCGCCCTTCAAAAATCTCCACGCCCGCCTCGAGCGCCATCTCGATGAAGCCGGCGGCGGGAAAGACGATATGGTTGTCCACGCGGTGATCGCGCAGGTAGGCGAGGTGCCGCTCGTCGAGGCGCGCCGTCCAGGTGGGAACCGAGCGCGGAAGGCGCGCGTCGAGGAGGCCGCGCCCGCCCGGCGCGAGGCGGCTGTGGCGCATTTCGGAAGACTCGTGCCACCAGCGGGCCTTGTTCCACGGATACGACGGCAGGGAAAGCAAGCGGCGCGAGGGCGTCATCGCCGCGAAGTCCACCGCAACGCCCATCCGGTGAAGATCGAGCGCGGCCTCGACGTCCGCCTCCTGCTCGCGTTCGCGGCGCGTCGCGGAGACGACCGACGCCGTGCGTCCCGCGGCGCCGAGGCATTCCTGCACCGAGAGCGCGAGGGCCGGGTGGGCGCTGATTTCCAGCCACACATCCACGCCATGCTCGGCCAGCGCCGCCACGGCGCCGGTGAACAGCACGGGTTGGCGGATTCCGGCGGCCCAGTAGGACGCGGTGCAGTCGGCACCGGCGCAGCGCATGCCGGTCACGGTGCTGAAGAACGGGATTTGCTCGTCGGACGGACGCAACCCCTGCAGCGCGGACTCCAGCGTCTCGGCGGCGGGGCGCATCATCGCGTGGTGGAACGGATGCTGGACGCGGACGAAGCGGTTGAAGACTTCGCGCGATTCGAGCTCGGCGGCCATCGCCTCCAGCGAAGTGCGCAACCCCGCGATGGTGAGCGAGCGGGGGCCATTGAAAGCCGCCACGCTGGCCGCGGGATCGTGGCGCGCGATGAGATCGGCCGCGCCCTCCGCGTCCAGCCCGACCGCAAGCATCGCGCCCTCGTGGCGGGCGCAGCCGGACATGGCCTGCGCGCGGATGACGATGATGCGCGCAGCCTCCTCCATCGGCAGGATCCCGGCAACGCACGCGGCGGCGAGTTCACCGACGCTGTGGCCGACGATGGCCGACGGACGGACCCCGCGCGATTGCCAGAGCGCGGAAAGCGCCATCTGCATGGCGAAGATCGCCGGTTGGCCGACCTCGGTCTCGCCGAGGCGGGTGGACTTCTCATCGCGTCCGAGCTCCTCGAGCAGGTCGAAGTGCGCGTGCGGCTTCATGGCCTCGGCGCATGCCAGCATCATGTCGCGGAAGACCGGTTCGGCTCTCATGAGTTCGCGCCCCATACCCCACCATTGCGGCCCCTGTCCGCTCATGACGAAGGCGACGCGGGGGGCGGGTTCGCCGTGCGGGGTGAAGGACGTCTTGATGCCGGGCGACACGCCTTCCGCGGCGAAGGCCGTCAGCTCCGCGGAGAGTTGCGTGAAATCCCGCACGGGCAGCGTGAGGCGGTGCGAGTGGTGGTTGCGCCGCACGCCGAGCGTGTAGGCAAGGTCGGCGGGCGAGGCATCCGGCCCCGCCTCGAGCCAAGCCGCGAGGTTCCGCGCGGCGGTGCGCAGCGATTCCTCCGAGCGAGCCGAGAGCATGACCGGCCAAGCGCGGGAGTCGGCGGTCGTTGCGGGCGGTTGCTCCGCGGCGGCGGGCGGTTCCCCGACGATGGCGTGGGCATTGGCCCCGCCGAAACCGAACGAGTTGACCCCGGCGACCCTCGGGCCGCCGCCAACGGCCGGGAAAGGCTCGACGCCCGTCGGCACACGCAGGCGCCACGCCTCGAAGTCGATGTGCGGGCTCGGCGTCTCAAAGTGGAGACTCGGCGGAATGAGGCCGTGGCGGACCGCGAGCGCCGCCTTGATGATGCCGGCGATCCCCGCCGCGGTCTCGAGGTGACCGAGGTTCGTCTTGACCGAACCGATGGTCAGGGGACGAGGACGATCCTCGCAAAGAGCCCTCGCCAGCGCGTGGGCCTCGATGGGATCACCAACCGCGGTGCCGGTGCCGTGCGCTTCGACGTAGCCGACATCCGAGGGGCGGACGCCCGCGACGCGGCAGGCTTCGACGACGAGCCGCGCTTGCGCTTCCTCGCCGGGAAGCATGATGCCGTTCGTGTGGCCGTCCTGATTGGCCGCGGTGCCAAGGATGACGGCATAGACGGGATCGCCATCGGCCAGCGCGCGCGACAACGGCTTGAGCAGGACCATGCCGGCGCCCTCGCCGCGCACGAATCCGTTCGCGCCCGCATCGAAGGCGCGGCAACGGCCGTCCGGCGAAAGCATCGAGGCCTGCGAGAAACCGATGAAGCCGTCCGGCGTGATCATGACGGTCACGCCCCCCGCGAGCGCGGCCGCGCAGCGTCCGTCGCGGAGGTGCTGGCAGGCCACATGGACCGCGGTGAGGGCGGACGAGCACGCGGTATCCATGGCGATGCTCGGGCCGGTGAGGTTGAGGCAGTAGGAAATGCGGTTGGCGGCGATGCTGTGGGCGTTGCCGGTGGGCGAATGCGGGCTGATTCCGGCGCGGTCGGCCGTTCCGCCCTGGATCATCTGGTAGTCGGTGTGCGAGATGCCGGCGAAGACGCCGATGTCCGTGCCGTTGTCGTGGTCGAGCACGATCCCCGCGTCCTCGATGGCCTCCCAGGATGTCTCGAGGAGGAGGCGCTGTTGCGGATCAATGTAGGGCGCCTCGCGGGGAGAGATGCCGAAGAACTGCGGATCGAAGAGGTCGATGCCGTCGATGAACCCGCCATGGCGGGCCATGGATTTGCCCGGGATGCCCGGCTGGGGGTCGTAGAAACGGGAGACGTTCCAGCGGTCCGGCGGGACCTCGACCACCGCGTCGCGCCCCTCGAGGAGGAACTTCCAGAAATCCGCGGCGCTGTTGAGTCCGCCGGGGAACCGGAGGCCGACGCCGATGATCGCGATCTTTTCGTCCTGCATTTCCTGAAGCTGAAGCACCGGCGGTTACGGTTCCGGATGCGCCTTGATGAAGGCGGAGAACCAACGCCCGGTCGGCTCGAGGATGCGGTCCTTCGTCACCGGGTCGTAGCTGAAGAGCCCGAACTGGCCGTGCCAGCCCTCCTTCCATTCGTAATTGTCCACGAGGGTCCAGGGGAAGTAGCCCCGCACGTCCACCCCGGCCTCCATGGCCCGGCGCATCTGCGCGATGTGCTCGCGGAGATAGCGGATGCGCTTGCGCTCGCTCTGCGTGCCGAGGCCGTTCTCGGAGATGATGACGGGCTTGCCGTAGCGTTTGTTCACGGCGGTGAGCACATTGAAGAGCCCCTCGGGCACGATCTCCCAGCCGAGTTGGGTGTAGTCGGACGACATCTCGCCGTGGCCGCGGCTGAGGAAGCGCAGGATGCTGGCGTCCTGCGAGTAGTAGTAATTGACGCCGATCATGTCCATCGTGTCGGCCACCATGTCGAGGTGGTCGTAGTTCTGCCGCTGGACGATGTTGTAGATGAACTTGGTCGGGTCGAGCAGGACGCGGCGGCGCCATTCGGGCAGCGAGTAGATGCCGATGATGATCGCGTCCTTGCGGTGGGCGCGGACGATGGCGGCGGACTCGCGGAACATCTCCGCGGCCTCGCGCATGGCCTTCTTGTAGCCGAACGCGTTCAGGAGCAGCCCCGGCGGCCAGTGCCCGGCGATCCAGCCGAGTTGGAGGGCGCCGTTGGGCTCGTTCTGCGGCACGTAGATGCGGACCTGCGGGCCCATGGCCTTCACGACGCGGGTGACGTGGCGACGCCACGCCTCGCGGACATCGGGGTGGAGGAAGTTCGAGCGGCCCTTGTTTTTCGGATCGTAGAGCCAGTCGGGGAAGGTGAAGTGCCAGAGTGTGACGATTGGCTCGATGCCGGCGGCGCGGAGCTGGCGGGCCATGCGGACGTATTGGGCCAGGGCCTTCTCGTTGATCACGCCGGGCTTGGGCTCGACACGCGCCCACTCGACGCCGAAGCGGAAGTGGGTCACGCCGAGTTGCTTGAGGGCGGCGATGTCCTTGTCGAACCGCGTCCAGGAAAACACCGCGTCGTCGCCGCGCACGGGCGCATGGCCCTCGACGCCGTAAACATCCCAGTCCGTCTGGAAATACATGGGCGAGCCGGGCTTCTCTCCGCGGTCCTCGTTCTGGAAGCTCGCGGTCGAGGTCCCCCACCAGAACCTCTCCTTCGGCAGGCGCTTGGTCACGACGGGGTCCGCGGGCGGATGGTAGGGACCGGGCGGCGTGACGCAGCCGGCGAGCAACAGGCATGCGGCGACTAGGATGATTGCTCCGGCTTGCTTCATGGGCGCGAGACTATTTACTGGGCACCATGTTCGCAAAGCCTCAACTGGCCGCACTCGCCCTGCTCGTCGCCGCCCTTCCCGCCGCTGCCCAGACCCCGCGCAGCCCGACGCCCGACCGTTTGGAGATGAAGGACGGCTCGGTGCTCCGGGGCATGATCCTGCGCAACGAAGCGAACGCGGTCCTTTTCCAGACGACCTCCGGCGAGCGCCTCGTGTCAAAGAACGACATCCGCCGCATCCACGAGGAAGCCGATCGCGACATCTACCTCGCACAGGTCACGGCGCCGGGCCGCCTGCCCTCATGGATGGCCATCCTCCACGACTTCCGCGACCATGACTCGATCTGGCGCGTCCAGTTCATCCCGTCCGTGCGGCACGATACCGGCGAACTGCGCAACATCCCCTACCTCTCGTTCAACGTGAACCGCCAGGGCGTGATGAACATCTACGGTCCGCCCGAGGACCCGGTGGCGATCCAGTTCGGCATCTTCGGCAAGCGCGGCCGCAGCGACAAATACCACCAGATCGTGCGCGAATTCCTCGGCGGTCACCTCAACAGCCGCCGGGCGATCGCCACGCTCTATTCACTCTCGCTGCGCGGCGACAAAAAGGCGGCCGACGGCCTCGTCTTCATCATCACGCCGCCGAGCCAGCCCGAGTCGCACGGCGGTTGGTGGCTCACCGTGGCCGACGCCGACCGTCTCGAGGGGGCCCGCGTCCCGGACGCGAAATACGCCGCGGCGACCCGGCCGTTCGAGGACGTCTTCCACAAGGACGGCACCCTGAGGGAGGACAACGCCCAGAGATTCGACCAATGGCTGGTCGGCACACTCACGCGCCTGCCCAGCCAGTTCCCGAAAATCCGCGGATTCTACCGCGACGAGCAGGGGACATTCCGCCTGATGCAACTCGACACGCCCTGGTTCTCGGCCGGGCTATAGGTTGTCGTCGAAGACGGCCACGGCCGACTCGGTCAGCCGCTGCCAGAGCGGGCGGCGCGCCCAGGCAGCGGGCTTCACCTCGCGCGCGCCGTGCAGGTCGCGGGCGAACATGGCGCGCATCGCCCCGCCGGTGGCGGCATCGGCCAGGAGGAGGTTGAACTCGTAGTTCCTTGTCATCGAGAGCGGGTCGAGGTTGCTCGATCCAACGAGCACAATCTCGCCGTCGGCCACGGCCGTCTTGGCGTGGACCATGACGCCGCGCCACTCGTAGATGCGTGCGCCCGCGGCCATGAGGCCGGCATAGCGGCGGCGCGCCGAGGCGGCGGCGAAGGGATGGTTGTTGTTGCCGGGCAGCAGGAACCTCACGTCCACCCCGCGCCGCGCCGCCGCCTCGAACGCAGCCACGACCGGCCCGGGCGTGACGAGGTAGGCGTCGGTGATCTCGAGGCTGCGCCGCGCCTGCTGCGCCAGCCAGATGTAGATGCCGGCCACGCGGTGCGCGCCGGGTTGGTCGGCCGCGACCATCCCGCACGGGGCGGGGGACGGTTCGCCGGGCACGGCCGTCGCGTCCGCGTCCGGCACCGGCTCGTTCGCCGCGCGGCGCCACATCGCCTCGAAGGCCGCGGCCACGTCGCCGGCCAGCGGTCCTTGGACGAGCAAGGCCGTGTCGCGCCAGTCACGCCCCCCCTGCCAGCGCGGAGCCCAGTTGTCGCTGATGCAAAGGCCGCCCACCACCGCGACCTTGCCGTCCACCACGAGTGTCTTGCGGTGGTCGCGGTGGCGGATGCGCGGCCATGTCCACGGCGCCCACGGCAGGACCGGCGAGAAGGCCCGGAACGGCACTCCCTCGGCCGCGAGGTGACGCGCCACCGACCCGCCGCGGACCATCATGGTGCCCACGGGATCGTAGAGCACGCGCACCGCGACACCGCGCCTCACCGCGTCGCCGAGCGCTCGGGCGAACCGCCGCCCGGTCGCGTCGCCCGCGAAGATGAAGTTCTCGAACCAGACCGACTCGGATGCCGAGGCGATGAGGTCCAGCATCGCCGGGAATGCCTCATCACCGTCGCGCAACACGCGCGCCCCCTCGACCGGACGCGCCGGTGCCGCCGCGAGTCGCGACAGCGCGGCAACCATCGAGGGCTCGAGGAACGATCCGCCTGTCATGCCGGCGAAGATAGGCGGACGCGCCCGCTTGGCCAGCGCGCCCGTTTCCCGATTTGCCAAAACAGGCGCGCCCGGTAACCTTCCCGGTCCATGCGCTTGCTCCGGGGCCTCCTCACCATCATCGCCATCTGCGCCTCGGCCCCGATGCTCGGGGCCGCGCCCGATGTCGCCCAGAGCATGGTGCGCATCAGCACCACCTCGCAGCAACCGGACTACGCCGTGCCGTGGAACCCCGGCAGTGTCACCGGCGGCGTGGGCGCGGGTTTCGTCATCTCGGGCAACCGCATCATGACCAACGCCCACGTGGTCAGCAACGCGACCTTCATCACCGTGGTCAAGGAGGGCGACCCGCGTCCGTGGGAGGCCCGCGTCATCCACATCGCCCACGACTGCGACCTCGCCATCCTCGGCGTTTACGACCCGGCGTTCTTCAAAGGCACCAAACCGCTCGAGTTCGGCGGCATCCCCGCGCTCGAGTCCACCGTCAGCGCCTACGGCTACCCGATCGGCGGTGACCGTCTCTCCGTCACCCGCGGCGTCGTCTCGCGCATCGACTTCCTGCCCTACAGCCACTCGGAGGTGGACAGCCACCTCGCCATCCAGATCGACGCCGCCATCAATCCCGGCAACAGCGGCGGCCCCGTCATGCAGGACGGCAAGGTCGTCGGTGTCGCCTTCCAGGGCTACAGCGGCGCGGTCGCGCAGAATGTCGGCTACATGATCCCCACTCCGGTCATCCGCCGCTTCCTCGAGGACGTGAAGGACGATTCCTACGACCGCTACATGGACCTTGCGGCCACGTATTTTCCGCTCGTCAATCCGGCCCAGCGCGCGGCCCTCGGACTCACCGACAACGACACCGGCGTGCTTGTCGGCAGCATCTTCGACGGCGGGGCCTCGGCCGGCGTGCTCCAGTCGGGCGACGTGATCCTCGCGGTGGACGGCCACAAGGTCTTCGCCGACGGCAAGATCGACCTGGACGGCGAGCGGGTGGAGATGGCGGAGATTTTCGAGCGCAAGTTCAAGGGCGACAAGGTGGACCTCGAGGTCCTGCGCGAGGGCAAGGAGGAGAAACTCACCCTGACCCTCGACCGTCCGTGGCCGTTCGGCATGCAGGCACGCGCCTACGACCAGCGTCCTCGCTACGTGCTCTTCGGCGGCCTGCTCTTCCAGCCGCTCAACCGTGATTTCCTCGAGACCCAGAAGAATGTGGACACGCGCCTGCGCTACTTCTTCGACCACTACGTGAGCGACCACCTTTACCGGCAATACCCGGAGGTCGTCGTGCTCAGCGACGTGCTCAAGGATCCGGTCAACACCTACGCCTCGCCGTTCAAGGGCGGCATCGTCGAACGCATCAACAACCGGCCCGTCCGCTCGCTGGCCGACGTGGCCGCGGCCTTCGAGGAACCCGGCGAGTTCCACGTCATCCACCTCCTCGGCGAAGGCCGTCCGATCGTCCTCGAGAGCGAGGCCGTGGCCGACGCCTCGGATCGCATCAAGAAACGCTACGGCGTGGCCGTGGAGAAAAACCTGTGAAGCCTGCGATCCGCCACGCCGCCGCCCTCGCCGCCGCGGTCCTCCTGCTCATTCCCGGCCCCGCCCGCGCCATGGAAAGCTTGCGCGACTACTTCGCAGCCAAGCCATCCCCCTCGCCCACCGAGGCGGGTGCGCCGGCCGCCACACCCCCTCCGGCCACCCCGGACGCCTCTCCGACACCTCCCCCGTCGGCCTCCACACAGCCACCCGTCGTCCGCGTCAACGTGGCCAGCCAATCCCCGAGCTTCACCCAACCCTGGCGCAAGTCGCCCCCGTCCATCCGCCAGGGCCTCGGTGTCGTGCTGGTGGACGGCCGCATCCTCGTGACCGCCGAGCTGGTCGCCAACCATACCTACGTCGAACTGGAGAAGCCCGAGACCGCGCTCAAGGCGGCCGCACAAGTCGAGATCGTGGACTACGACGCGAACCTCGCCATCCTCGCCGCCCCGGCCGCCGAGTTCCTGCAGAAGATCCCCGGTGCGAAGCTCGACGAGACCGCCGCCGTGGGCGACCGCGTGGAAATCCTCCAACTCGAGGCCAACGGCCGCCCGGTCAGCACGGCGGCGACCATAACGACGATCGAAGTCGGCCCCTACCCGATGGATGAGAGCGCGCTGCTCCTCTTCCGCCTCAGCGTTCCGCTGCAGTCGCGCGAGAACAGCTTCACCGTCCCCGCTTTCCGCGACGGGCGGCTCGTCGGCCTGCTCATGCGCTACGACCCGCGCACGCAGACGGCCGACGTCGTCCCGGCCCCGGTCATCGCGCAATTCCTCCGCGCGGCCGAGGCGAAGCCCTACGCCGGGTTCCCTCGCGTCGGCCTCGGTTTCTCCGACACGCGCGACCCGCAATTGCGGCGGTTCGCCGGTCTGCCCGACGGCACCGGCGGCGCCTACATCACGAAGGTCACTCCCGGCTCGCCCGCCGAGGCGGCCGGCCTGCGTGTCGGCGACATCCTCCTGCGCGTGGGCGACCGCGTCATCGACCAGGACGGCAACTACGAGGACCCGCGCTTCGGCCGGATCTCGCTCGCCCACCATGTCTCCACCGTGCTCCAGCCGGGCGAGGAGGTGCCGTTTGTCGTCTGGCGTGACGGGGCCGAGACCACTCTCACGGCGAAGCTCGCGCCGCGCGACCGGGCGGACATGATCAGCGAGCCCTACATCTTCGATGAGCCTCCGAATTTCGTCATCGTCGGCGGCATCGTCTTTTCGGAGTTGTCCCGCCAGTTCCTTCGCGAATGGGGGCCGAACTGGCCGCGCGAGGCGCCGCTGCGCCTCGTCTATCTCGACCGCTACCAAAGCGAACTCCCGGCCGACCGCGGCAAGATCGTCTTCATCAGCGCCGTGCTGCCCGGAACGAACACCGTCGGCTACGAGCAGCTCGGGTTCGAGGTCGTCGAGGAGGTCAACGGCAAGCCGATCCGCAGCCTGCGCGACTTGGCCGACGCCGTGGACAACCCGCCCGACAAATTCCACCGCATCAAGCTCGCCGAGGATCCGGGCCTCATCGTGCTCGACGTCGAGGGCAGCAAGGCCGAGGAGGAACGCATCAAGCGCGACTACCGCCTGCCCAACCTCCGCCAGCTCCCGCCAGCCCCCTGACCACACCAACCCATGTCATCACCCGTCCGCGTCCGCTTCGCCCCCTCGCCCACCGGCTTCCTCCACGTCGGCGGCGCCCGCACCGCGCTTTTCAACTGGCTCCACGCCCGCCACACCAGCGGCACTTTCGTCCTGCGCATCGAGGACACCGACCGCGAGCGGCACAACGAGGAGGCCGTGCGCGCGATCTACGACGGGCTGCGCTGGCTCGGTCTCGATTGGGACGAGGGCGCGGAGAAAGGCGGCGACTTCGGCCCCTACTACCAGAGCGAGCGCGGCGCCATTTACGAGCGCTACCTCGCCATCCTCCAGGACAAAGGGATGATCTACGAGGACGCCGGCGCCCTGCGGTTCCGTTCGCCCCGCGAGACCGTGGTCGTGGAGGACGACGTGTGCGGCTCCATTCCGTTCGACCTCTCGAACCCCGGCACGCACCCGGACATGACCGTGCGCCGCCCCGACGGCTCGTGGATCTTCCATTTCGTCAACGTCGTGGACGACATCGAGATGAAGATCACGCATGTCATCCGCGGTGAGGACCATCTGTCGAACACGCCCAAGCACATCGAGCTTTACCGCGCCTTCGGCGTCCAACCGCCGCATTTCGCCCACATCCCGCTCATTCTCAATCCCGACGGCACGAAGATGAGCAAGCGCGATCAGGGCGCGAGCGTCCAGAGTTACATCGAGCAGGGCTACGCCCCCGAGGCCGTGCGCAACTACCTCTGCCTGCTCGGATGGTCGCCCAAGGACAACCGCGAGATCCTGCCCATCCGCGACATCATCGAGTTGTTCGAACTCAAGAACATCAACCGCCGCAGCGCCGGGTTCGACCTCGACAAGTGTTTCTGGATGAACGGGCAATACCTCATCCAGATGAGCCTCGAGCGTTTCGCCGACCTCAGCCTGCCCTTCATCGAGAAGGCCGGTATCGCCTACGGCTCCCGCGCCGCCCTCCTCCCGGCCCTCGCCTTGGTCAAAGAGAAGGTCAAGCACCTCACCGACGTGCCCGGGTGGATCGAGTTTTTCTTCAACGACAACTATGCGTTCGACGAGGCCAGCGCGGACAAGGCCCTGCGCTCCCCCGGGGCCATCGAGCGCCTGCACGTCCTCGGGGACCAACTCGGACGCGTGGACCCATGGACGGCCGACGCCATCGAGGCGTCCTTCAAAGAGCTCGCCGCCACCTTGGGCGTCAAGACGGCCCTGCTCGTCCACCCCGCCCGCGTGGCCGCCACCGGCCGCAGCGTCGGCCCCAGCCTTTACCACCTGCTCGAACTCCTGGGCCGCGACCGCGTCCTCGCCCGCTTCACCCGGGCCCGCGAGACGTTCGGCGGTTGAGCCGGGCGCAACGCCTCGCTGTCCACCATCCTTCCCGTCTGGCCGCGTTATCCGACCAGCCCTCCGGGCGGCGAGAGCGTCGGAACGCCTGCGGGACATCCTGTCGTCCGAACTCCGCGGCAAACACCGCTTCGGGGATGACCCACTCGACAGCCGCTCACGCCGCGCTCCCGACAGAGAAGAAACGCCCCAATGTTACTTTCTGCAGAAAGTGCAAATGTCTGTCTTTGCACCCAAAGCGCAAGAACTCGGCTTGGTGAACCACGGGGAATGCGGCGGTGAGGGTCGGTCGTTGTTCAGCCGGCCAGTGTTCAGGCCCCGTCAACCGGGAAAATCCAGGATCGCCGCTCCGAAATTGGCAGGATGATCAACCGAAGCGTCCGGTGACGTAGTCTTCGGTCCGCTTTTCCTTGGGCTTGGTGAAGATGGTGCGGGTGGCGCCGAATTCAATCAGCTTGCCGAGGTAGAAGAACCCGGTGAGGTCAGAGCAGCGGGTGGCTTGCTGCATGTTGTGCGTCACGATGACGATGGTGTATTCGCGCTTGAGCTCGTTGATGAGTTCCTCGATGCGCGTCGTGGCGATGGGATCCAAGGCCGAGCAGGGCTCGTCCATGAGGAGGACCTTCGGGCGGTTGGCGATGGCACGGGCGATGCAAAGGCGCTGCATCTGGCCGCCGGACAGTCCGAGCGCGCTCTCGTAAAGACGGTCCTTCACCTCGTCCCACAGCGCGGCACCGCGCAGGCTGCGCTCGACCGCCTCGTCGAGGGTGCGGCGGTCGCGGATGCCGGCGATGCGGAGCCCGTAAACGATGTTCTCGTAGATGGATTTCGGGAAGGGATTGGACTTCTGGAAGACCATGCCGACGAGGCGGCGCAGGGCGATGACTTCGAGCCCCGGATCGAAAATGCTGCGGCCGGCGAGCTTGATTTCGCCTTCGTGGCGCACGCCGTCGATCAGCTCGTTCATGCGGTTGAAGTTGCGGAGCAGGGTCGTCTTGCCGCAGCCCGAGGGGCCGATGAACGCCGTGACCTGACGCTCGGGGATGTCGATGTTGATGTCCTCGAGCGCCTGCTTTTTGCCGTAGTAAAAGTTGAAGTTCCGCACCGAGAGGATCGTGCGCGGGGCTTCGTCCGACGGAAGCCCGGCGAGGGGCGAGGCCGGTGTGAGTTCGGGTTCGGCGGTCATGGTCGGCATGGAGTCAGTGCTTCTTGCTGAAGACCAGCTGGGCGGTGACGTTGGTCACGGTGACAAGGAAAACCAGCACGAGGGACGCCGTCCATGCCATTTTCACCTGATGTTCGAACGGCATGGTCGAAAAGTTGTAGATCAGCACCGAGAGCGAGGCCGTCGGCTGCATGAGGGAAGACATCCAGAACTGGCTGAAAAGGGCGGTGAAAATGAGCGGCGCCGTCTCGCCGGCGGCGCGGGCCACGGCGAGCATGATGCCGGTCATGATGGCGGGCATGGCATCGGGAAGGACGATGCGGGTGATCGTCTGGAACCGCGTGGCGCCCAGCCCGTAGGAGGCCTCGCGGTAGGCGCGCTGCACGCCGAGGAGCGCTTGTTCTGCGGTGAGAAGGATGGTCGGCAACATGAGCACGGCCAAAGCGACGCCGCCGGCCAGCGCGGAGAAATCGCCCGTGACGACGACGACGGCCGCGAAGGCGAAGACGCCGCAGATGATCGAAGGGATGCCGGTGAGCAGTTTGGCCACGAAGCGGACGGCTCCGGCAAGGCGGCCGTTGGGGTGGTATTCGCAGATGTAGATGGCGGCAAGGATGCCCAGGGGAGCGGATAGGGCGAGCCCGATGCCGACCATGGCCAGGGTGCCCACGACCGCATTGCCGAAACCGCCGCCGGTCATGCCCGCCGCGGGCGGCAATTGCGTGAAGACGGAAAGGCTGAGCTGCGGCAGTCCGTTCTTCAGGACGAGATAGATGATCGAGACGAGCGGGATGAGCGCCGCGAACGAGAGCGTGATGCAGATGCCCGTTAAAATCCGGTTGCCGAGCGAACGGCCCAGGATCTTGGTGGACTCGACCGACCCCTCGTCGAAGAAGTCGGCGGCATGCGTGAGCGGGTTGTCCATGACGCGTCAGCGGATACCCGCCGTCCTCCTCTCCGTGTAGCGCAGGACCGCCTCGCCGGCGATGTTGACCATGAGCGTGAGGGCGACGAGGACAAGCGCGGCGAACATGAGGGCGCTGACCTGCATGCCCGAGGCTTCCCCGAACTGGTTGGCCAGCAGGCTGGCCAAGGTGCCCGATGGGGCGAAGAGGGACCATGAGAGGCGCGGGCTGTTGCCGATGAGCATGGCGACGGCCATGGTCTCACCCATGGCGCGGCCGAGGGCGAGGATCGTCGCGGCGACGATGCCCGGTGCCGCGGTGGGCAGGATGACGCCGAGGATGGCCTCCCAACGGGTCGAACCGAGCGCATAGGCACCCTCGCGCAGGGTCCGCGGCACGGCGACGAGTGAACTGCGGGAGATGGCGGTGATGGTCGGGAGAACCATGAGGGCGAGCACGATGCTGGCGGTCAGCAGGGAGTTCCCGTAAGCCGGTCCGGCGAAGAGCGGGAAGCTGCCCGACCACGACGTGACCCAGTCGCCGACGGATTGGACGATCGGGATGACCACGAAGATGCCCCAGAGGCCGTAAACCACGCTGGGAATCGCGGCGAGCAACTCGACCACGAACCGGATGAATTGGCGCGCGGGAAGCGGCAGGAAGTCCTCACTGAGGAAAATGGCGATGGCCAGACCCGGCGGCAGGGCGATGATCAGCGCGATGAGTGCAGTCGCACCCGTTCCGACGAGGAAGGGCAGGATGCCGAAGCGGTCCCTGTTGGGCTGCCACTGGGAGGAGGTGAGGAAATCGAGGCCGAACTTCTCGAGCGCCGGGCCAGCCTGCTCGAAAATCTCGTAGAAGATCCAAGCGAGGACGGCCACCGAGGCGACCGCGGCCAGGCCGCAGAGCCAGAGGAAAAGGTCAGGCATGCGGCGGGCCACCGCGTGCTGCGAGCGGTCCGGGCTTCCCGCACTGGTGGTGCTCGCAGCCATCAGGAGGCCGGCCTATTTCACCGATTCTAGGGCCGCCTTCGACTTGGCAACCACGGCTTCCGGCAGCGGGATGTAACCGAGTTCGGGAGCGATCTTCTGGCCGTCGGTCAGGCCGTAGGTGATGAAATCGCGGAGAGCCTTCAGCTTGGCCGCATCCGGGTAGGTCTTGTAGAGCAGGAGCCAGGTGAAGGATGAGATCGGGTAGGCGTCGGGGGCGGTGGGATCTACCGGCCAGACGCGGAGGTTTTCCGGCATCTCGACCGAGGCGAGCGCGGCGGCTCCGCTCTCGGCGGTGGGGGCGACGAACTGGCCGGATTTGTTCTCGATGGAGGCCATGGACAGTTTGTTCTGCCACGCGTAGCCGTATTCGATGTAGCCGATGGTGCCTTTGGACTGCTTGATCAGGGCGGTCACGCCTTCGTTGCCCTTGCCACCGATGCCCACGGGGAATGTGACCGATTTGTCGAAGCCGACCTGGTCATCGAACTCCGGGCTGATGGCAGCGAGGTGCTGGGTGAAGACGAACGTGGTGCCACTGCCGTCCGAGCGATAAGCGACCGTGATCGCCTCGTTGGGCAGGGTGACTCCGGGGTTCGCCGCGGCGATGGCGGGGTCGTTCCACTTCTTGATCGTGCCGAGGAAGATACCGGCGAGCGCGGCGCGGGTCAGCTTGAGACCGGTCACGCCGGGGAGGTTGTAGGCGAGGACGACGCTGCCCGCGGTGGCGGGGATGAGCACGGTGCCGCGGGGCGACTTGGCCATTTCCTCGTCGGTCATCGCGGCGTCGCTGGCGCCGAAATCGACCACGCCTTGCAGGAAGTTCTTCACGCCCGCGCCGCTGCCGACCGACTGGTAATTGACCTGCACGGCCGGGACCTTCTTGTTGTATTCCACGGCCCAGCGCTGGTAGAGCGGGGCTGGGAAGGTGGCGCCGGAACCCGACAGTTGCTGGGCTTGCGCACCGAGGGTCACAAGGAGGAGAGCGATGGCCGTGAGCAGAAGCTTGTTCATAAGATGGCGGTCGCGGGGCATTCTGGGGAGGGGGCGGCAGGGGTGAAAGCCCGGAGAGCAGGGCGATTGTGACAAAAACGTCACAATTCGTGCATCTGGC
>CAZSUJ010000009.1:0-70352 GCA_964609925.1 uncultured Chthoniobacter sp.
CCCAAAGGCGCGGGTCGCCCTGCGTGAATCCTTCCCAGAACTTCACCACGCCGGGTCGCGTCTCCCGTTCCCCCGGCACAGCCTGCATGACCTCCTGGAAAGCGGCGGCCTGTTTGCCGTAGGAAGCCCAGCGCGGAAAGGCAAAGCGGGGGAAGTTGTCCGGGTTCTCGACGAGGATCTGCTTCGGCCAGAACCAGTCGTAAGCCTCCTTGGCGTCGCAAGCGGCCACGAGGAGAGGGCCAGACTCCTCAAGGCCGAGCCATACGCCCGGACCGGGCCAATATCCCTGCCCGGCGCCGTCGACGAGGATGTTGTTGTGGTGGCGCGTTTCCACCGAGCGGAAGTTGTCCTTGGCCCAGAGGCGGCCGAGCGCGGCGAAGGTGAAGAGCCCGCGGTCGGCGTGCTCGTGACTGGCTCCGACCGAATCCGTGCGGCATTCGAACTGCACGAACGCGGCATCCTTGTCCCACCCGCTGCGGGCGATGAGCGAGCCACGCTCGGGATCGAACATGACCTGCGGGAGCCCGAGCGCCTTGAGGTCCGCGCCGTCGTCGGGCAACGCTTTGCCAAGGTCGGGATCATCGGCTGCCCAGACGAGGGCCTCAACGAGATGGAACTTCCCCTCGAGCGCGTTGCGATCCGGTGCTGTGACCGTGCGCCAGACGGCGGCGGCCTTCGGGTCTGACGGGAAAAAATAACGCCACATGGCGGCCGTGCCGACGGACGGGCCGCCGTCGCCCCCGTCGCCATGGCTCAGCCATTTGTCGCGTCCCGGCACGGCGGTGTGCAGATACCAGTCGAGCATCGCGCGGTGGTGACCGTGCCCGAGGAGGTCGGCCCCGCGGCGCTGCGCGGCGACGAAAAACGGATTCGCCCAGACGAGGCCGAACTGCGTGTAGCCGACGGCTTCCGTCGAGATGCCGGCGGCGGAGATTCCGTAGGTGAGGTAATCGCGGGCCAGTTCCGCGCCGAGGCGGTAGACGCGCGGGTCGTAGCCTTCCTCGCCTTCGATGGCGAGGGCGAGCAGGGGCTTTTGCAGTCCGACGGCCACCCAGTTCCAATTGCGGAAGTGGCGCGGCAGGCGTGCGCCGAGCCAGATGCGGCCGGACGTGGCGGCGGCGATGGTCCCACGCACGCTGTCCCGCTGCGTCGCGGTCATCCACGGGAAGGCGAAGTCGTAGGCATAGCCGAGCAGGTGACCGCCGACGCCATCGCGGGCGCCGAGTTTGTCCAGGACGCTTCCCGGGCGGTCCTCCGGCCAAGAGGCACGCCAGGCGTCCTCGCCGAGGGGCACCGTTCGTGAAGCTTCGATGCCCGGGCGCACCAATTCCGCGTAGGTGGCGGTCGCGGTGGCGGCGGCGCGTCCGCGTGCCTCGTCCTCGAGAATCAAGGCATCGAGCGCCTCGAGGACCACCGCGTAAAGGAAGGGTTGGTAGTGGCCGACGTTCGGCGGCATCGATCCTTTCTCCTCGATCAGGGCAGCCGCACCTGAGGAATCACCCGCGGCGAGCAGGCGGTAAAGTTCGCTGCCCCACCAAGACCGGTCGCGAATCGTTTCGTCGAGGCGCTTCTGCAACGTCGCATACAATGCCCGTCCCACATTCGTGGTCCGTAGGCGTTCGCGCAGGTCGGGGAGTTGGTCCGGGCTGATGAGGATGCGCGGATGCACGCCGGGCGGCGGGACGCTGCCCAAGCGCGCGCGATCGAGACCCCCGAGGTTCACTGGAACCTCCACGGCGGGTGATGCGGGGAACGGGTTCTTTCCGTCCAGGATTTCGTCGGCCGAAAGCTCGCCGGCGAAGCGCGCGGGATCGGACGCGTCGGCGGCGAGCGCGAAGGTAGCGACGAGAACGATAGCGAGGAAGTTGGCGCGCATCAGTAAATCACGGTGAAGCGCAGGAAGGCGCGGGTGGCGGCCGGGCCACCGCCGACCGGAACAACGGCGTAGGTGCGCTGTTCGAAATTCGCATCGAGCATGGCGGTGGAGACGAGGAGCGCCCGCTGGTCGCTGCCCGGACCGAACGTCAGATCGTCGCTGGCCTGCGCGGCGAGCAGGGCGCCCTGCCGGTCGCGGCGAACGCGCACGGCGAAGGCGGGATAGGATTCGGTGTCGGGGTAGAGATTCGTGTCAGGCAGAAGGCTGCGGAGTTGCGCGCCGGTCAGGCGTCCGTAGGCCGCGTTGGCGCCGGGTTCCGGGCCGCGCCCGGCCGTCCCGCCGAACATCCAGTTCGCGACCGAGAGCGCGGAGGAGTTGGCGGGATTGTCCGAGATGACCATTGTTCCCGCGAGTGGGCTGTGGCTGATGTTCGGGTCGTTGATCCATGCGGCGACCTGGTAGGAGCCGGGAAGGATGCCCGGGCCGACGATGGAAATCTGCGCGGGCAGGCCGGCGGGCGAGGTGATCACCGAGGGGAGTTGGGCGGCTCCGGTGAAGGGGAGGTTGAGGTTGCCCCACGAAAGCGTCGCGTTGGTGCGCTGCACGCTGATGAGCGCGGTGCGCGAGCCGAAGAACGAGGGGTCGGCCACCACGGCCTTGGCGGTGAATTGGCCCGGGGTGGTGGGGAAGTTGGTCGAGCCGTCGTAGGTGATGACCGGCGGGATGTTGGTCTGGGTGGAGGTGGCGGTGACGGGTGAGGAAGGCGTGGGGGCGTTGGTATTGCCGAGTGTGACGGTGACGTTGGTGGCGGCGGTGATGAGGAGGCGGTTTGTCGCCGCGGCCTCGTAGACCGGGTCGTCGAGGGCGGCCACAACGTCGTAGAAGCCCGGGGCGGTGGGGAGGTTGGTCTCGCCGTTGTAGGTGACGTTGACTGGCGCGGTGAGGCCCTCGATCGGGAGCACCGCGCGGACGGGCACGGGAACATCCGCATTCGTGTAAGCGGTGCCGTTCATGTCCGAGGTGTAGGACTTGCGCACGATCATCGGCGCCAGAAGTCGCGAGGCAGGAACCATGGGAACGAGCTGGGCGGGGGTGCCACTGATGAGCGGGATGGAGGTCGTGCGCTGCGTGTCGACCTCGAGGTTCATGGTCAGCGGAATCTTGGGTTCGTTGGTGGGGCGCACGGTCAGCGTCATGTTGTTCGTCCTCGTGCCGTCGATATTCCGCGCGGTGATGGTGAGGTTGAAGTTCGTGGCGTTGGTCACGGAGGGGAGCGTGCCGGAGATGAGGCCGTTGGTGCTGTTGACCGTGACTCCAGCCGGCAGACCGCTGACCGTGTAGTTCGGCGTGCGCGTGGCGGGGACGATGTTCGACACGGGCAGGCGGTAGGACCACGGCGTGCCGGCGGGGGCGACGAGTTGGGCGGGTGTGCGGATGACGGGCAGGTAACTGATGCGCGTGGGAGGGTTCGACTGGTAGCGGTGCGGGTTGAGTGCGGAGACGAGGCGGGTTTCGAGCTGCTTCTCGTAGAGCGAGCGGACGGACATGCGGGTGCCGTTGAACCATTGCTCGGCCTTGCCGAGGTGCGGCGCGGCGTAGGCGAAGGAGCCGGTCCCGAGCGAGTTGCGCCACGAGGCCGCGCCGCCCGTCGGCCGGGTGGTGCCGAGGGACCAGTTGGGCGAAAGCGGCATGTTTTCGAAGGTGATGGTGGCGGTGACGCAGTTCCACGCCACGCAGTTGGCCGCGGGACGCTCGAGCTTCACCTGCAGGCCGACCGAGGCGTTGAGCTCGGAGATGTTGTCCCAGAGTCCGCCGTTGTTCCATGTGCGGGCATGCGAGCCGGACTCGTTGTAGGACTGGAGGGAGACGCCGTCGACGAAGACATTGGGTCCGGGGGCGTTCGGCCAGTTGATGACGAAAGTGTGACGTCCGTAGCGGCCGAGCGCGTTCGAGACGAGTCCCATCTCGCCGGTCAGGACGAAGCTGTAGCGGCGTCCGCCTTGGAGGATTGAGATGGAGTCGAGGACCTGGCAGCGGTCGATCGTGATCTTGCGCGTCGAGGTGTTCACGTAGGCGATCGAATACGCGAAGTAGCGAACCGTGCAATTGTGCATGAACCCGTCCTCGACCTCGGTGAAATCCACCGCGTTCCACGCATGGTTCTCGTCCGTGTCGTTCGCGTAGGTGCTCTCGAGGTAGCAGTGCGAGATGCCGACGTTGGTGATGTGCCCGAAGGTGGTGACGCGGACGATGTAGCCGCGGGCGTAGTCCGGGTCCAATGGCGTGGTGAGCGGCGCGTCGAGCGTGATGGAGTCCGGCGTGACCGCGATGATCTGGCGGTTCATGGTCACGGCCGGGTCGACGTCCGCCGTGGCGTCCCACTTGTAGAGGCTGGCCTTTTGCCAGGCCACCGTGCCCGGCCAGCGGACTTGGATGCGCTGGTTCACGGTGAAGTTGTGTCCGGTGATGGGGATGACGCTGGTGCCGGCTGGGACGTAGACGTTGTCCACGAGTGTGCGCGTGGCGGTGTCGACCGTGTTCGAGTTGCCGTCGAAGGCGATCACGCGGGAGTTGCGCGTGTTGCCGGACTCCTGCTCGTTGGTGGTGCCCATGGCGTAAATGCGCGTGCCGGTGAGCGGGTGGTCGCCTTCGCCGCGGATGACGACGCCGGACGCGCGGACGGTGATGCGGTTGATCGAGTGGATCTCCCATCGTCCGGCCTTCAGGAGGAGGGCGCCGCGGAAGCCGTTGACCAGCGGACGCGCCGCGATGAAGTCGAGGGCGGTCTGGATGCGGTCGGTCTGGTCACCGGTGCCGGGTGAAAGCGTGACGACGACCGGGACTTGGTAGCCGCCGGGTGCGTTGGGCAGCGGGGAGTTGCCGTAGTTGTAGCCGACGGTGGAGAAATCCGGGATGCGGTCGCCCTTCGGGGTTGGTTGGTAGGTGATGGATTGGTCCGCGTTGATGATGACCGGAACGGCGAACTGCGGGTTCTGCGCATCCGCCGAGGCGGCGAGGACCGCAAAGGCGATGGCGGCGCGAACAGGGCGGGTGGTCACGGCGTCCCTTTCTTGAAAAGTCTCTCGACGTCGGGGGCCGCGAGTTCGCGGTTGTGGACGGTCAGGCCGGCGATGGCGCCGGGGTGGTCGGCGAGGATGTCGAGTGCGTCGGTGGCGAGGTCGGGTGTGCCCGCGGCCGACGAGACAAGCTTTCCGTCGAGGTAGAGCGTGATGCGGTCCGGCGTCGCGGTGAGGACGACGTGGTGCCATGTGCCTGGCTTGATCTCGGCGCTCTCGAGGTCGCCGGGGCCGGCGCGGAGGCGGTTGTTGCGGAGGTCGGCCCAGACGGTGCGGTAGCGCTTGCCGAACGCGGTGAGCCCTTGCTTGCCGAAGAGCATGCCGTCACCCGTGTCGCTGCGGAACCACAGGCCGACGCTGAACTCTGGGTCGAGCATGTTGAGCCGTTGCAGCTTGAGCGGCACGCGTCCGGTGCCGCGGGTCATGTTGATGTCCACGCCGCCGGGTCCTTCGGCGACGGTGAATGGACGCGAGACCATGGCTGTGCGCCCGTCCACCACCTCGCGCTTGGCGAAGTCGGCAAACCAAACGCGGCACCGCTTGTCCAATTCGGCGAAACCCGGCTTGCCGTCCCACGCGTCGAAGTTCACCGAGGCAATGAGGTCTGCTTCGGCCGGGCGGGCGGGGAAGGACTGTCCTGACGCACGCTTGAGATCGCCGCCGCCCAGAGCCACGGTCTGGCCATCGGGGTGGGTGACGGTCAACTCGGCCGGGCTGGAGCCGAGCCGCAGCGAGATCGGATACCATCCGGACTTGAGCCCGATCCGGCCGGGCGGCATGCGGCCGGGAACTCCGTGTTGGACAACCACCTCGCCGCCGAGGCGCAGTTGGTTCTGGTAAACCGAGCGGAACTTGCCGAGGTGCTGGCTGCTGCTGCTTCGGGTTGGCAGATGGAATGAGTAAACGCCGTCTGCCGGGGCGTGGAACCATCCATCGTAGGCGACAACTTGGCCGGGGTTGCCGTTGCCGTCGATGAGTGGGGTGGCCTCCTGCCGACGGGGCGTGGCGCCATCGATGTCGAGGTAGTCCGGCGAGCGGGACTTGCCGCTCCGTTCGTAGGCTGTGCGGATCACGCCGGTCTCGAGCGCTGCCGGCGGGCGGCCCGGTTCGAGCCACTTGATGTCGGGTTGTGCGGGCCGCGCATCCGGCGGGAGCACGGCGGCCAGTTGCGATGGAGGCACGGGTGCGAAGGATGCCGAGTCCGGCCCGCGGACGGCGACGCGGAACGGCATGACGCCGTGGGTTGACATGTTCCAGAAGATCGGGTCAGTGACGACGAGTTCGAGGGCATGCCATCCGGCGCCCAGCACGACGCTGCCGCGCCGCTCCGCCTGTTGCTGGTGGAACACGCCTGTCTCGGCGATGGCGTCCTGTGCGCCGACCGTCAAGAGCACGGGCCCCGACGAATCGACTGCGAAGTCGTGCACGCCCGCGCTGTCCGCCTTGAACCAGCCTGTGAAGCGGTAGAATCCCTTGGCCTGCTTCTCGATCGGCGCGGCGGGGACGACGTGCGGGAGCGCAAAGCCGTCGGCCGATGCGGCGGTGACGAGCGGTTCCGATTTGTCGAGGTCGGGGAGCATGACCTTGTGCGCGCGGAAGAGCCCGCGGTCGTCCCACATCTTCGTCGCCATCTCGTAAACGCGGGCGAGGAGTCCCGGCTTCGCGTCGGTCGGCGGTGCGGGTGTGCCCGGAGTGGCTGCGCGTGATTCGAAGCGGGCGACCGTTTCGGAACCCGCACGGTTTTCGCCCGGCCACGAAGGGTCGAAGACGCGGGCCCGCAGGGTGGCGGATTCCTTGACCGCGAACGGGGCCTCGTAGAGCGCAGAGGAGGGGCCGGGTTCGCTCCCGTCGAGCGTGTAACGGATTTCTGCGGGTGCCGGCACGCGTTCGAAGGCCGCCATGATCCCGTCCGCAAAAGGATACACCGGCGTCTCGCCCTCGCGGCGGGTGGTGCGGAGGTCGTTCGGATCGAAATGGTCGCCGCGCACGACAAGAACGGGCCGGGCTGGCGCCGCGGGGTTGGGCAAAGCCGGCTTCCCGTCGCGTTGGAAGTCGAAGACGGTGCGCCCGCCATCCGTCGTCGCGAACTTGTAGGTATCGCGCTGGCCGCCGAGAACGACCTCGAGGGAATTGTCCGCCCACTTCGTCTCCGGCAGCGGATCGCCGTGCCGGTGCGGGTAGAACATGATGCGGAACTCGGGGGATTCCGAAATGGCGGGGACGACGAGCTGCGAGAAGCCGCGGAATGGCTGTTCGGGGCGTCCTGGCACGACATGGATGCGCGGCACGGGGTAGCCGTAGTCGGTGTTGCGGTGGAGCACGCGCACGAGCATCAGCGGGTCGCCCTTCGCCACGATGGGGCGTCCAGTTTGCGGGTCGCGCGAGGTGTTGCCCGGGGCGAGGAGGAACTCGCTCTGGCGCAAGGCGGATGGCTCGACGTTCTGGAATTGCACCTCCGTGGTTTTCGAGTCCACGACCACGACGTCGTTGGGAAGGTTGAACGAGGACTCGAAGAGGTGCTTCTCGTCGCCGGGTTTCGCGGCGTCGTCGATGACCAGCACGTAGGGATGGGGGCCGCGGGCGAGGTGCACCGTGCGGTAGGCGCGCTCCATCGGATTGTTGGTCGTGTAGTGCTCGACGAGGCGCGTCTCGCCGCTCCATGGGCCGTAGTCGGTGTGCGCGTAGCCGTCGTTGAAGGCGACCGTTCCGGGGTGGAACGCCACCTGCAGGTCGCGGGTGAGGTCGAAGTTCTTCTCGGTGAAGGGCGCGTAGTAGGGCAGGGCACCGGAAGGAGAGTCGAGCGGGTGGACCTGCATGACCTTGCCGTAGCTATAGGCCATGCGCGCATCGCCCGCGGCGGAGAGTCCGTGCGGTCCCTCGTTCACCCCGAGCCATACGCCCGACACAGGCGGCCAGGCGAGGCCGCGTCCGTCGACCGTGAGCATGTTCTGGAGTCCGGTGGCCTTGACCGCGAGCAGGTCCTCGTCACGCAGCCAGTTCACACCGTCCTTCCACAAGGTGAGGCGGTTGGCCTCGGAGCCCTCGTGTCCGCCGTAAAAGAAGTCCTGCTTGTTGACGAAGCCGAGGTGGAGGTCGCCGATCTGCCAGGAGTTGCGCGCCTCGACGTAGCCGCGCAGATCGTCCTTCCAAGTGAGGGGCAGTTTGAGCGGATCGATGGACTTCTGGTCGTTCCAATCGGCGAGTTTGCCCGCGCGGTTGTCGTCCGGGCCGCCACCGGCGAAGAGCAGGAGCAGCTCGGGAGCCACGCCGACGGGATCGGGCCAGCGCGCCTTGGTGTCGGTGAGGAACGGGTGCGTGCTGATCGTCGCGCTATAGAGCAGGTCGAATTTCTTGTCTTCCGGGTAGAGGAAGCGCATCAGCCAGATGACGTGGAAGGCGGACGCGCGCATCTCCTCGCGGATGACCCAGCGGCCGTTCTCCCAGCGGAGGGTGGAGAGGAAGAAGCGGAGTTTGGCGACGAGGTGGTCGTGGCGCAGGAGGTCGCGGTCGCGGCGTCCGACGGCGACGAAGGCGGACGTGTTGAGCCAGCCCTTGATCGACTCGTAGCACATGCCATCCGGGCTGAGGAACCAGTCGAGCATGGCGCGGACCTTGTGCGCGGACGCGCGGAAGGTGGCCTCGGGAAATCCGGGCTGCCCCTCGATGAGGAGCATCAGGCGGATGAACTCCATCCCGAATCCCTTGTGGTTGTTGATCATGAAATGGTCCGGTTCGGCGAGGTAGTTGGTGAACCGGTCCTTCACGAGCCGCGCGATGACGCGTTCCGTCTCGGCGCGCTCGTCCGGCGTGAGCCAGCGGTGGAGGTAGTCGTAGTCGAGGAGTTTCCAGATCTCGTGCGGCGGGTCGGGATCGCCCGACGCGACGAGCGAGCGCTCGGCTGACCAGATGTTCGCGGCGTCCGGCTGGGCGTCGATCCGGTCGATCTTCGGCTCAAGGTGCCGCACCATTTTCATGAACTGCCGGGCGAGCGCCTTGCCCAGGGCGTCGTCCTCTGCCACCAGCGCGTAGAACGGGCTGCGGCTTTCCTTCAGGCGTTCCCAGAGCGTGCTGAACTCCGGAGGCGCAGCCTCGCCCTGCTTGACGCGGCGGCGGATGTCAGCCACGTCGTCAGGGGTGACGAGCACGCGGGGGTGGATGCCGGGGGCCGGCGGCGGATGCAGTTTCTGCGCGGCGAAGCCCGGCGTGTCGTAGGTGACCGGCGCGGGCAGGGCGGGCGGGGCGGGATGGAAGTTGGTGCCCGTGACCTCGGCGTAAGTCGGGTGGGCCCGCGGTTGCCACGCCGGTTCCTGGTAGAATGTGCGCGGGGTCGGTGAAGGGGATGGCTCAGCCGCGCCGGCCTGGGGAGGCTGGACGAGAAAAGACGCCGCGGCAACCGCGGGCATCAGGAAGGAAGTGCGAACCGGGCCGTTCATGGGGGAGGAGCGGATACAATACACTTGCCGCCGAGAGCGCTCGACGTTTCGCGAGAATTTAAATGCAAAACTACCGCAACTTTATCGGGCATTGCCCGACAGTCATGGTGTCGCCCGCGGTCGCCGGGCGCTGCTTTGCGGCTATCGGATGAAGTAGCCGGAGACCCGCCAGGCGCCCTCGGGGTCCTTCATGGGGGTGACCGTCTCGACCGCCTCCGCCTTTTGGGCGAACTTCGCCTTGAACTGGATGACAACGTATTCGCCGTCCGGTGCGCCGGGGAGCGTCGTGGTGAACTTAGCTCCCATCAACTCCCGCGATTCCAGTTTGCCCAGCGGGCTTCGGACCGACTTCACCGCCGCCTCCCATTGAGCCTGCGAAACCGCCTCCTTGAAGACCGGGGCCGCCTCCTTCCAACTCGCGGCGTAGTCGCCCGAGTCCACGAGCGAGAGCCACGCCTCGGCGGCCTTCACGGCGGGGGCGGTTTGGTCATCGGCTTTCGCGGAAAGCGCGAGGGCGAGAAGGAGAGCGGTGGCGGCTGGGAGGAGGAATGATTTCACAAGCGAAGCCTAGGCCCCTGCCGCAGGATGGACCACGATAATGGGTAGCCTGCTCTTCGGGAATCTATGGCACGCGTCACAAAGCGCGTTTGCGCCGCCCGCATCTCCATGCTGGCGGTGCCCGGCTTCAGGAGGCACGAATCATGGCATCTGTGAAGATCATCAACCCCATCATTGCCGGCTTCCATCCCGATCCCAGCGTCTGCCGGGTCGGTCGCGACTATTTTCTGGTCAACAGCACCTTCGAGTATTTTCCGGGTGTCCCGATCCACCACAGCCGGGACCTCGTGAACTGGAGGCTGATCGGGCATTGCCTCACGCGCGAAAGCCAGTTGGCGCTGCACGGCGTTCCTCCTTCCGACGGCATTTACGCGCCGACCATCCGCCATCATGCCGGGCGCTTCTACATGGTGACGACGAACATCCGGGGCGGCGGCAACTTCTTCGTCCACGCCGAGGATCCCGCCGGCCCGTGGTCCGAGCCGGTGTGGCTGGCCCAGCGGGGCATCGACCCTTCGCTGTGGTTCGCGGCGGACGGACGGGTCTTCCTGACTTCCAATGGAACGGGCTGGGCGCCGGTGCGTGGGCTTTACCAATGCGAGATCGATCCGCAGACGGGCGAGCAACTCACCGAAACGCGATTCCTTTGGCCGGGAACCGGTGGCGCTTATCCGGAGGCGCCGCATCTTTTCGAGCGCGGTGGTTACTACTACCTCGTGGCGGCCGAGGGCGGGACGGCCGAGGGACACATGGTGACCATCGCCCGCTCGCGCGATCCCTACGGGCCGTTCGAGTCGTGTCCGCGTAATCCGGTGCTGAGCCATCGCAGCCTGATGGGCGACATCCACGCCACGGGGCACGCGGATTTCTTCGAGGACCACCGGGGCGACTGGTGGGTGGTGTTCCTCGGCATTCGCTACGGCGAGCACGGTTGGCACCACCTCGGGCGCGAGACCTTTCTGGCGCCGGTCGAGTGGGATGCCGACGGCTGGCCGGTTGTGAATGGAGGCCGCCCCGTGACTCTCGAAATGGAAACCGACCGCGCGATCGAACCGCATGTCTGGCCCGCCGCAGCCGTCCGCGATGATTTCGACGCGCCCGAGTTCTCGCCGGTCTGGGTGCATCTCCGCAACCCGCGGCCCGGCAGCTTTTCCCTCGCCGCGCGCCCCGGTTTCTTGCGCTTGCACGGATTGTCTGTCTCGCTCGACGAAGCGGCTGATCCGTCGTGCGTCCTGCGCCGCGTGCAGCATATGGAGTTCGCAGCCCGCGCCTTGCTCGATGCTGGTGCGGAGGCGCCGGAAGAAGCCGGCCTCACGGTGCTGATCGACAACCGCCACCGGGCAGATCTCGTCGTGCGGCGGTGCGACGGTCGGCGCGAAGCGGTCTTGCGGCGTCGTATCGGTCCGGCGACGTGCGAGGGCGATGCAGTTCCCGTTCCCGACGGTCCGCTTACCTTGGAAGTCTCTGGTTCACCGCGCGCCTGTCGATTCGCGGTGATTGCGGGCGACTTCCGTGCCGACCTCGGCGAGCACGAGACGCGCTATCTCTCGACCGAGGTGTCCGGCGGATACACGGGTGCGATGATCGGGCCGTTCGCGTTTTCGTCCGACGGCAGCGGGCACGCAGACTTCGATTGGTTCGAGTATCAGCCGGGGCCGACGGGCGGCGCGCTCAGGCCGTGAAGACGGAAAGATCCCAACGGTCGCGCCATTCGATCACGGGGCGTTCATTCTCGAAGCGGATGGGAAGCCAGACGTAGCCGCTCGTGCGGTGGGCCTCGGGGCGCCATGTGTCGAACATGGCGATGAACGCACCGGGGATTCCCGGCACCGGCAGCACGTGCGTGCTTTGTCCGCCGAAGGTGAGTTCGGGGCCGAGGCGGTTCGCGGGAGTCGGTCCGGCACAGGGGTTGCCGCGTTCGCGCCACGGTCCCCAGATGCTTTCGGCGACGGAGGCGCGGGCCGTATTGGGGTTCCAGCCGGTGCAGTGCGAGGAGAGCATCCAGTAGAGGCCCGCGTGTTTGAAGAGCGCCGGGGCCTCGTGCCAGAGGTAGGGGAACGCGCGGCTCCAGTGGCCGTCGTGCGTGATGAAATCCGCGGCGAGCCGCGCGATGTGGAGCGTGGCGTTCTCCTCCGAGGAATAGACGTGGTAGGCGGAGCCGTCGTCATCCACGAAGAGGGTCATGTCCTTGGCCATCTGGCCGCCGTGGAAGTCGCGGCCGAGGAAGTTCATCTTGGCGCGGTCGGGATGCGGACTTCCCCAGAAAGCAGTGCCGAGGAGTTTTTCGCCCTCGGGCAGCGCGGCGATTTGTGCGGCAGTGACGTCGGCGGGCCAGACGCCGGGGTTGGGGCGGAGTGAATGCAGAAAGCGGTAGGGGCCCGTCGGGCTGTCGGCGATGGCGACCCCGCTGCGGGCGGCTTTGCGTCCGTGTCCCTTGAGCTCGAGGTGGAACCACATGACGAACTTCCCGGTGGTCGGATTGAAGATGACCTTCGGACGTTCGAGGATGCAACCGCGCTCGATTTCGTGTCCGGGTTCGTCAACGACGGCCAGAGCGATGCCGCGATCGGTCCAGTTGTAGAGGTCGGTGGAGGAGTAAACGTGGACACCGACCTCGGCGGTGTCGCCGTCCTCCTTGTGCTCGCCGAACCAGTAGAAGATGCCGTCGTGGACGAGGATGCCGCCGCCGTGGGCATTGATGTGGTTGCCTTGGTCGTCCGGCCACGGCTCATCCGGAATGAAGCAGGAACGGCGTGGGTAAGTCTCCAAAGTGCGTGGCGCGCGAGGGGGAGGGTGCGGGGTGGCGCTCAAGGATTGAGCACCGGCTCGAGCCGGATCCTGCGGACGCTAAGGCTCTTCCAGCCTTCGGCCACCGGCTTGAGAGCAATGGTGACCTCGCCGGCTGGCAACTCGATGCTTCCAAGTTCGACGGTCTTCCACTCAGCGTCGCCGCCGGTTGCCTCGACCGTTGCGGGGACGGATGTTTCTTTGCCCGAGACGAGCGTGAGCTTGGCCGGCTGCGCGGCTGCGACCTCGGCTGTGACCTTCCACGAGCCCGCGCGGTCCGTCTTGAGGAGATATGCCAGATACCAGTTGGGGTTCCGCCAGTCCGTCAGGAACTCATTCGGTCCCTGGTCGCGCAATTGGATGTTACCGCTGTGCGAACCGTGCGCGTCCGCGTCGCCCGGGGCGAGTGTGATGACACCATCGGGACCCGCGGTGAGGAAGGCCTCCTGCGTCGCGGTCACCGGGCCGGGGAAGTCGAGGCGGACGACCGAGACATCGGGGTCGGGAGCCTCGCCCGGGAGAGTCAGCTCAAGGCCTTTCTCTGAGGTCGCCGCGGTCACGGCAGTTCCATTGGCGAGGAGTCGTCCGCCCGTCGGCTCTCCCTTGAGGGTGGGCAGGAGAATCTTGCCATCCGCCGGCCATTCCCAGACGTGGGCGTAGAGCGTGGTGGTGCCGTCCGCATTGCTCCGCATCGTCACGCGGCCCCAAGGCAGGCGGCGGGGGAAGGGGCCGGCCTGCGTCCCGTAAATCGCCTCGCCGTTCACCTTCATCCAGCGGCCCACGGCCTGCAGGCGCTCCACGCTTTCCGGAGGGATGACGCCGTCGGCTGTCGGGCCGACGTTGAGGAGGAAGTTGCCGCCCTTGCTAGCGATGTCCGAGAGGTTGCGGAGCAACTGGCGCACGCTCTTCCAGTTCTTGTCGCCCTTCTTGAATCCCCATGTGTCGTTCATCGTCATGCAGACTTCGAACCGTTCACCGGGATAGCCGCGCGGCGGGATGTGCTGCTCGGGGGTCTTCGTATCACCGGCGAAGCCTTGGCCGAGGCGGTTGTTGTTGATGATGCGCGGGTGCTGCGCCATGAACTCGGCGAAGGGTTTGACCCTTTCGTGCGTCATGTCCCTCGGCGTGTCCCACCAGAGGATGTCCGGTTGGTAGCGCTCCACGATCTCCTTGACCTGCGGCAGGGCGATCTTGCCGAGGTAGTCGTCGTAGTTGCCCGCATGTGCGGGGTCCCAATCCTTGCCGTCACCCAGCTTCGCGCCGCCGGGATGCGTCCAATCCTGCGCCTGCGAATAGTAGAGGCCGAACTTCAGTCCCTCCTTGCGCGCAGCTTCGGCGAGCGGGGTGAGGAGGTCGCGCTTCGCTCCGGACGACATCACGTCCCAATCGGTGACCTCGGAATCGTAGAGCGCGAAGCCGTCGTGGTGCTTCGAGGTGATGACGATGTATTTCATGCCGGCCTCCTTGGCCAGGCGGGCCCAGGCGGCCGGATCGTAATTCGCGGCGGTGAAGTCCTTGGCGAACGCTTTGTAGTCGGCCACCGGAATCTTGCCGTTCTTCATGATCCACTCCCCGATGCCCGGGATCTGCTTGCCCTGCCATTCGCCGGCCGGAACGGCATAGACGCCCCAGTGGATGAACATCCCGAACCGCGCGTCGTCGAACCATGCGAGCCGGTCGGCGGACGTGTCGGGGGCTGCTGCATGGATGGTGAGTGGGGTCATGGCGAGAGAGAGGAGGGCGGACTTCATGGTTTGGTGAGGCGGAAGGTTTTGGTCACCGGTTTGGCGGTGCGGATGGCGGGCTCGCTGGCGCGGCCCCATTGCCAGGCGGTCACGGCGACTTCTATGGGAAACTTCGCACCGGGTGGCACCGGCGTGAGACGGACGCTGTCGCCTTCGACAATCGCCGGTCCGTGGGCGACGAAGAATGAGACGGGCAGACCCGAGTCGGAAGTGGCGGAGACTTTGACGGACTCCGTGCCCGCGGGCACGTCCGGGATATCGTCGAAGGTGATCGTTTGCTGCGTCCCGGTGTCGTTCTTCTCGATGGTAACGTGCACAGGCTGGATCGTGCGGCGCACGCGGTCGTTCCCCTCGTGTTTCACGATGAGGTAGGTCGCCGCGCGTGCGGTCCACGTTCGGTCGGCGGCGATGCGGAATTTTCCGTCACCCAGCGGGGCGAAAGGCCCGCAGATCCACTCGGCCACCGGTGCGCCTTCGGCACGGGCCAGAGGTTCACCGGCACCGACGAAGCCGTCCGGGATGCTTTCGAGCAGGACAGGTTCAACCGTGAATTCTCCATCGCTCTTCACGAAAAGCTTGGTCACGGAATTCAGCGCGAAGGGTTCGGTGCGGCAGCCTTCGCCGGGCTCGATCGAGGCGAATTGCGCCTCCGTTGCCGGGCCCGGTTCCGAAAGGCGCTGCGCGGCTTTGGCCAGGTCCTCGTCGAAGAACCACGGACGCTTCCGCTGTTCCTCGGTCGCCTCGGCGTAGGGAATGACAGCGAGGTCCGTCTGGCCGTCCAGCGGCAGATTCGCCAGCACGCCGCGGTTGAGATCGACCGGCTTCAACGCCGCGGTGCCATCGTCCGGCAGGCGCGCCCGGACCGCGGCGTTGATGTATCGGGCGAAATAATCCGCCATCGGCTCCGAGCAGTAGAAGTGCCCCGTGCCGTGCTCGATCACGATGCTCAGCGGCCATCCTTGGGCGGCGCGGTTGGCGCCCCACTGTGGGTAGGAACCCGTGTCCCGCCATGTCGTGCGGATGTCCTTCTTGGACTGACCCCATTCCTGCGCTGTGCCGAGCGTCCAGAGGAGAGGGACGGTCTTGTTCTGCGGTTCGTGGGGATTCTTGACGCAGATGCCGGCGATGCAGCGGTCCGGGCGCTGGTTGAGCAGGCCGCAGACCATGAGGAGGTGGCCGGACTCGCCGACGGGAAGCCATGGCGCGGTGGCGACCTCGGGGTAGCCGGAAACGTCGGCGAGTTGCTTCAGCAATCGCTCGAGGAACGCCACCTGCGTCTCATCCTGTCCTTTCGTCTCCTTGCGGAAGTTCCAGAAAGTCGGCACGGCCCAGACGATGCCGAGGTCGTTCTTGGCGCAGGCCTCGCGGATGGACGAGTGTCCGACCAGCATGTGCTCGGGGACGTTGGCACCGAGGATGAGAAGTCCTCGGAGCTTAGCGCAGTCATCCGGGATCCAGAGGTAGGCGGTGGATGTGTTGCGCGACTCCTCCGGCCAATCCTCATTGGTCGCGGTGACCGCCCACTGGAAAACCTGATTTTCCGGCGAGCGCGGGCCGGGAGTTGCGTGGCCTGCGGAGATTGCTGCCAGAAAAGCGGCTGCAGCGCAGCAAGACCGGCGAGCTGCCACGAAGGCTGTCATGCCATGCGGGCGAGGCGCTCGTAGTCCACGCGGTGGCGCAGATCGACACCCGTGAGGTAACGCTCGGCTTCCTCGAGCATCCAACGTCCGAGGCGCCGGACTTCCGATCCCATGCTTCCGGCGATGTGCGGCGTGAGGATGACGTTCGGCAGTGTGCGCAGCGGCGAGTCAGGCAGCGGCGGTTCGGGATGCGTGACGTCGAGGATCGCGGTGATGTCGGTCCGCTCGCGCAACGCGGTGCAGAGCCCGGCCTCGTCCACGACAGCGCCGCGGCTGGTGTTGAGGAACGTGGCCCCCTTCTTCATCAGCCGGATCTGGTCCGCACCGATGAGTCCCTCCGTCTCGGCGATCCATGGCGTGTGCAGGCTCACCACGTCGCTCGTGCGGAAGACCTCGTCTAGGGAGGCGAGGGTGGCGCCATGACGCGCGGCGTCCTCAGGCTCGAGGTAGGGGTCGTGCACGATGACGCGCACTTCGTGGTTGGCGAGGAGGTCGGCGAGTCGTCGTCCGACCGCGCCAAGCGAAACCAGTCCGACCGTTGCGCCGTAGACGCCGTGGGGCTCGCCTCCGATCTTGGTGAATTTGTCGGCGGGGTCCTGCCTCGGGTAAGCCCAGAAATTCTTCAAGCTCAGGAGAATCACCGCGAGGCAATACTCCGCCACGGGGAGGCCGTTGGCTTCGGCGGCGCTCGAGATGACCAGCCCGCGTTCGACCGCGGCCGGTGTGACGAAACCCTTGACCGTGCCGGCTGCGTAAAAGACGGCTTCGAGCGACGGGGCGGCCTCGAGGAATTCCTCGTCGAGGGTGGGGATGCCCCAGGTCGAGAAGATGAGCTCGGCGTCGGAGAGTGCGTCGCGATGCTCGCGCCAAGCGGCAGGATTGATCTCGACGGGATCCAAATCCACGAGGCGGGAAATCTCGGCGCGAATTGACGGTGGATACGCGGCGGCGAGGAGGTGCAGAGGTCCGAGGAGAATGGCTTTTTTCATGGTTGGAGACTGTCCGGTAGCACGCCTGATCAGGGCGGTGGCACGGACACGTTCAGGCGCATGAAGCGTTGCGCGGGGTTGTCCCCCGGATCCAACACATCGAGCACGGTGACGTTTTCTCCCAAGTTCCCGGGGTTCTCGGCGAGAACTTTCCACGAGGTGAGGTTCGAGGTGGCTTCGACGCGGTAGGTCACGTCGCCGCGCAGACGGGGGAACGTCAGCGACTCGGGCGACGTGTGCATGGTCACAGGCGTGTTGTTGCCGCAGGCGTAGCCCATGAGTTCGTTGATGTAGGCCGGAGCGCCGTAAACGTCGGCCGAGGTGCGGTGGGAGTTGGTGTGATCTCCGTCCTGGTTGCTGTTGACGGCGATCATGTGACCGAAGGGCGGGATGGTGTCGGCCACGGTGGTGGTGCCGTTCGTGGCGGCGAGCGGGGTGACCGTGTTGGTCCAACTGCGGTGCAGTGTGGTGCGGGCGTAGTTGGTCCCGACGACGAAACTGCCGGAGTAGCTGCGGGCCGTGCCGGTGAGGTTCTGCACGATGCGGACCTTGCGCGCGTTTTCGTGGAACTGCAGCACGGCCCAGTTGGTGTTGTTCGTGAGGACGTTGTAGACGGGGGATGCTGCGGCGTTGGTGCCGCGGTGGACGTCGAGAACGAGCCAGCGGCGGGTTCCGGCGGGGAAGATCACGGGCGCGTCGTCGCCCGCGATGGCCGGATCGTGCAGGCGGACGAGGGCGGAGAAGTCGTCGGTCGAATTGGGATCGGAAATGGCGAGGCGCTGGGTGGTGATGTTGCCGGTGAAGGTGGAAAGGGGCACCCTGGCCCGCAGATCGCCGAAGGCGAACGAATTGGTGGCCGGTTGCGTGAGGTCGAGGTAGCTGCCCATGATGCCGCGGCGGCCGCCGGAGAAGACGAGGCGCGCATCGAGTCCGTAGACCGTGCTTTGCGCGTCGGAAACGATCTGGAGGAGGCCGATGGCGCGCTCCCCGGTCAGCACCCAGAGTTGCTGTCCCATCCACGGGGTGACGCCGTTGCTCCAGTTGGGCGACGCGGCGGCGCTGGTCCGCCTCGAGATGCGGTAGGTGGTGGAGAGAGTTCCGAAGTTCCGCCTCGTGATCGTGCGCGTCCGCTCGTCCTGCGCGAGGTAGCGATACTTCGACCCGCGCATCAGGTCGGTCTCTTCACCGGGGGATTCTTTGAATTCGACCAGCACGGTATCGAGGGCACCCTTGAGCGACGTTCTGTTGGTGACCGCGCCCAGCGCAAAGGCGCCGACGAACGTGGCCTTGCCGCACTGCCGTCCGTCGTAGCCTTGGGTCGCGATGAGGTCGGCGTTCTCGGGGCCGCCATCCTGCACGTTCCGCCCGTTGACCGTCCATCCCCACACCCCGCCGAAGCGGCCGCGCGGGCCCTGGATGTTGGCGTCGAAGAATACCCCGACGTCCGTTGGCGGTGTGCGCGTGATGCGGTCGGGTTGGTAGAGGATCGTGTTGAGGAGTTCGGTCGAGGTGGCGGTCTCCTCGGGTTTGCCGAAGAAGTAGTTGTAGCCGTCGTTGTAGAGGTAGGCCTTCCACAGCGAGGACTTCGTGCTGCGGATGTTGTTATACATGTGCTTGTAGGGGATGTTCGACGACTGCTCGGTGAAGCCGTCGGGCTCGTTGGCCACGACGGAGTAGCGCAGCGTCGCATCAACGAGGCGCTTGGCCGCGGGCGAGCCGGTGATTTTCCACCACCAGAGGAAGCAGCGGATGGTTTCGTCATGGTAGGTCGAGACCTCGCCCCAGAATCCGACGTAGCGCGTGGCTCCGTCGCCGAGGGCGTTGAGCGCGAGGACATCGTCGATGGATTTGCGCGCCGTCTCCGCCGTGGCGGCATCGCCCCGGGCTAGGGCGCCGAAGTAGAGCGCCATGGCCAGGCGGATGTCGCCGTTCAGCCAGCCCTGAGCGAGGATGCCCTGGTTGTAGAGGAGGGGGTTGTCCGAAAGGATCGAGTTCTGGTTGGTGAGGATGGCATCCTCATAAAGGGCGATGCGGGTCGGTGACAGCGATTCGGGGGCGTGTTGCTTGAGCAGGTAGTAGGCGTAGTGCGCCTGCCAGATGCTGCCGATATCTCGCAACTCCTGGCCGGATCCCCAGAGGCCGAAGCGGTGATCGAGAAGGACGAGAAGACGGTCGAGGTAGGCGCTCTGCCCCTTCACGGGGCTGTCCGGTGAAAGATAGCCGTAGACTGCGAGCAGGATTTCATCGCCAGCCTTGCCGGTGTCCGGTTGCGGGACGGGGTCGCCGGTCTTCACTCCCCGCGGAAAGACCGCGGCGATGTTCGGTGCGTCCGGGTTCAGCGCGACGAATTCATGCGGCGCGGCGGCCGCCCCGCGGATGGCGCACAAGATGACGGCTGCGATGAGGGGCCCGGTCTTCATGGGGCGGCGGCGAGTTCGGGGCTGATCGTTTCGCCTTCGCGGAGGATCCGTGCGCGGGTCCGTCCATCATCCCCGGAAACGAACTCCACGCGATCCTCGCCCTTGGGCCAGGCAATGGTGGTGCGGGAATCCCCGGGGGCGGAGGAGATGCGGGGCAAAGGATCGCCCGCGCGCACGGGCAGAAGGAGGACGCGGAAACGGGCCTCCTGGCCGCGGTTGTTGATGAGAAGCTGGTTCAGGAACTGGCTGGATCCGTCCTTCGCGGGCGGACAGGCGATGCGCTTCACCTCGAAGAGTGGCAGGTCCTTGCGCGGGTCGGCAGAGAGTCCGGCCGCGTGCAAAAGAAGAAGCGGTTGGCCGCGGGCGGGACGAATGGTCGAGGGGGCAGCCGAGGATTTCGGATCGGCGTCCTGCCCTGTGGAGGCGAGCGCGATGGTATCCGCCGGCAGGCCGGGCACATCGGCCAGCCAGACGCCGCCGTTGAGCATGGCCGACCACTGGTAGAGGCGCTCCTTCTCGTCCTTCTTCAGGTCATCCACGACAAAGCCCCACGGATGCGGGCCACGCACCAGGCCGACGGTGCGGAAGACGCGCTCCATCGGGTTGAATTTCGCGCGGGAGGTGGCGATGTAGTTCGAGGAGTTGTAGTTCGGCCACCACGGGCGCCACTTCGAGCGGGCTGTGCCGGCGAAGATGCGCGCGATCTGCGGCGAGGGGTCCATTTCCCAATCGAGCGCGGACCACTCGGCTGTCCAAACCGGCGGCGGTTGCGTGTTCCATCTCCACGAGTAGGCGTAGGCGAGGTCGGCTGCAGCGAGCGAGCCGGCTGCGGTCGCGGCGGCGCCGAGATAGCGGGCCGCGGCGTTGTAGCCGTTCGAGACACCCGGAACGCCCCCGTCCAGTCCGCCCGGTTGGGAGAGCCCGTCCACCATGACGAGGTTATGGAAGTTGCCCGAGTAGGCCTGCGTGAAGGGCGATTCGGTGATCCAATCGACCCCGAGGGCCGAGAAGTGGAACATACCCGCGTCCGCGTGGTGGTGCCCGGCGCCGAGGTAATGGCTGGGGCGCACCATCATGTTGATCCATGCCGCGTCCGGCGAACGGTCGCTATAGGCCGAGAACACGCCGTGGGACGGCGCGTCGAAGTCGAGCGGCAGGCCGAGGTCGGCGCGCGTGGTCGGTTCAAGGTCGCTGTCGAAGAGGACGGCTGCGACGAATCCCGGGTAGGTCAGGCTTGGCAGCCGCAGGCGCTTGTCGGCGGCGGCCGCCTTGCGGTGGGCCTCCGCGTCGAAGTCCGGCCCCGGAAACCGCGTGCCGACGAGCCCGGCCGCGGTGGCGAGGTAGTCCGGCAGTCGGCTCTGCGGGTAGAACGACTTCCACTGGGGAAGGAGGCTGGCGGACAGGGCCTCGCGGCTGTGCGGGACGAACTGCGTGCCGCTGTTGGGAATGACGCGGCCGTTGGGCGAGGTCATCTGGACCTGACCCTCCAGCAGACGTCGCCAATGCGGGTGGGCGAAGAGGTTTTCGCCGCGCCGCGAGCTGATGACCATCGAGAGAAGCTGGAATTGCAGGCCGCCTCCCGTCTTGCCGTTGCTCTCGAAGATGACGCCTGCCGGGTCGATGCCCCACTCGCAGAACGCGCGCACGCTTTCGCGGCCGACGGCGAAGGCCTCCTCGTCGAACCCCGGCAATCCCTCGATCGCCGCCACGGCGATGAAGTGGGTCAGATCCCAGGCCATCCAGTTGACGTCCCGGACGCGCGGAGGGCCGTCCTGTCCGTGCGAACGCCGTCCGTAGGTCGCCTTGGCGATGACGCGGCGCATGGTGTCCTTCTGCTCCGGCGTCATCCAGCGGCCGGCGAGGTCGAGGCTCAGCCCGAGGTTCATGTGCGCGACGAGACCGTGGATGTTGCGCCAGTGGGTGCGGGCGCCCGAGCCGTTGAGCGGATCGAGGGAGCCGTCGGGCAGGCGCAGGGAGGAACCGAACTCGGAGTCGCTGATGGCGAGCCATTGGTCGATCAGGGGTTCGCGCAACTGGTAGTAATTGGCCACGGCTGCCGCAACCTCGCGGCCGCGCTCGTCATCGTTCGCGAGCAGGCAATAGAGCGCCATCGCGGTGAGGCACTCCGGGACGTAGGCGACGTGGGACGAGTAGATGCCCGCTTTCTGGTCCTTGAACATGTGCGCGGCCGAGCGGGTGGCAACCTGCTCGGGTCGCACGTTGTCGGGCCACTCGAGGCCGTCGAGTTGTCCGGTTGCGAGTTTGCGGAAGACCTGTCCGTCGCTCGTCGTGGGGTCCCACCACGACTTGCGGAAAAGCTCCTCCATCTCGATCAGCGCCTTGCGACCGGTGCCGGTCGCCTTCACGCGCGCGCGGATCGCAGGCAGGTCGGATTCGCTGAAGAGAAGGCGCGGGTAGACTCCCGGTTCGGGCACGGCCGAGCCGAACATCGCCTTGTTGATGCCCGTTTCATCGTAATCGCTCGCGGGGACCATCGGCCATTGCGTCTGCGGTCCTTCCAGAAGCGCGATCTGCTCCGCGGTCACCTTGACGTGATTCGTCCATTCGCCCTGCCGCGCGAGGAGAGGGATGTTCCTCGCGGCGATCCCGGGATCGGCGAATGACTCGGGCGTGTCGAAGAGCGTCACGATGCTTTCCATCAACGAGGGCTCCGCGGGCGCCTTCCATTCTTCCTTCGCCGCGACCATGAGCCCGGAGGGATGGCGCGTCACCTTGAGGCCCGCGGCGGCGGCCGCGGCGTCGAATGCGACGTAAGGCTCGCCAGCGATCTCCACCGTCGGTGTTGCTGTCGCAGCCGCTGCGGATGGCGCCAGTAGTTCGCTCGGCCGGTAAACCCAGCGGTCGGAGATTTTGGCGAGATCGGCTGGCACTGGCGACGGTTGCGTTGCGCCGTCGCCGAGCAATCGGGCGAACGATGCCGGGACGAACATCGTCCCGCCGCGGAGTTCCGCCGCAGCATGAAGAAGGTTGGTCTCGCTCAGGCGGGTGCGTGCGCCTCCGACGTAGCCGTAGCGGCTGCCGGGAAAGACGGCGATGCCGGGGCCGAGCGCATCGAGCGCCATGCCGATCGAACTGCGCGTGTAGGGCAGTCCCTTGTCCTGCAGCGGTGGGGGCAAGACCACCGGTTCTCCCGCGTGGGCAGCGGCGAGGGCGCAGGCCATGACCAACACGGCTGCGGACAGGCGCCGTGGCATGGAGGCATGCGGTGAGGGTAGCATCGTTCGAAGGGAGGTGGACCGACGTTCCGGCCGGGAACTTACAGGAAGTTGCGGTCAGAGTCCCCGGCAAGGATTGGTTGTCTTGCGGGAATCCCGCGGCGCGATTCCCTGGAATGATGGGCTGGAAACATGTCGTGGCTGCCGGGTTCAGGGCTCGACGGAAAGCCGCCACGGAGAGACGGGGAGAGATTCGTCGGTGAAGATCGTCAGCGTGCAGAAGTTCCGCCAGCCGTAGCGCACGTGTTTTGCTTCGCCGGGCGGGGTGAGGATGAGCGTGCGGCCGTCTTCCGAAACAGCCGTCGCCGTGGGGGCCTGCCAAGTTGAGCCGTCTGCCGAGACCTCGAGCGTGGGGACCAGAGGGTCGCGCAGTTCAAGGCGACCGGGCAGATCATCGAAGGTGATTTCCAAACGTCCGTCCCGCGTGACCACCCGGCTTGCGTTCGGGCTCTGCGCGGCGGAACCCGTCTCGCCGTAAACGCGCGACAACGCGAGTCGCGCGAATCTCTCGCCGATGGGTTGCTTGTCGATCGGGTGGACGTTGTGGCGTTCCCCGCGATCGAGTGTGACGACGAAGCCCGAATGCGGGTCGGCCTTGGCGACCGCCGTCTGGCCCTCGCGCAGTTTGGCGAAGGCATCCCCGTCGTCGGGTTGCCGGTGGGTCGGAGTCGAGACCTGAGCGATGAAGAACGGCATTTCGGACTGACCCCAATCGCGACGCATCTCCGCACGGAGCGCGGTGAGCAGGGCCGGGTAGTCGTCCGGCTTCCCGGCATTGTTCTCGCCCTGATACCAGAGCACGCCGCGCGCCGTGTAGGGCGTGATGAGCGAGAACATGGATTCGCGCAGGCCCGCCGGACGCGACTTGCTGCGGAAGCCGTAGGGTTCCTTGGGCTCGGGTCCGAGTTCCGCCTCGGGCGTGCCCGCCTTCTTCCTCTCCTCGTAGCTCTTCTTCGCGACCTGGAATTCCTGCCACGCCTTCTCGTAGGAAGCGGCGTCTGGGAACAACGCGCGCTTCTTCTCATCCTCATCGAGAGTGGCCTTGAACCCGGCGCCCGCGATGGCCTCGCGGCTCATCCATGCCTCGATGGGGGTGCCCCCGAAGCTGCAGTTCACGAGCCCGACCGGCACGCCGAGTTTCTTTTGCAACGCATCGGCGAAGAAATAGCCGACGGCACCGAAGAACGGCGCGGACGCCTTGTCGAACGGCTTCCAGCCGAACGCGGGGAGGGGATCGCCTTCGTAGGGACGCAACGGGATCTTGAGCTGCCGGATGCGCGGGTTGTCGGCCGTCGCCAGCAGAGCGTCAGTGAGTGGGGCGCATTGGTTGAGCCTCCACTCCATGTTCGACTGTCCGGTCAGCAGCCACACCTCGCCGACGGCAATGTTCTTCAACTCCACGACCGAATCACCGCGGAGGGTAAGCGTGGCGGAATCCGTCGCGGGCATGGCTGGCAGGGTGACCGACCATTTCCCGTCCCGCACCTCAGCCGAGGCCTTGTGGCCGAGCATCTCCACTTCCACTCTCTCCCCGTCACGTCCCGTGCCCCAGACCTCAACCGGCTTGTCGCGCTGCAGCACGGCGTTGTCGGTGAACACGGGCGCGAACTGCGCGGCCGACGCCGCGGAGATGAGAGTCAGGAGTGCGATGAGTGTTTTCATGAGTGGGTCACCAAGGTGGGGTCGCGGACGTGGTCAAGGTTGGCTCGCCCTCCAGCCAGCCGAGCGAGGCGAGGAACTTATCGGCTTCGCGGATCGCGGGGACCACGACGGATTCCGGCCACTTGTAGCCCGCAATGGCGAATGCGTGGCCGATCTCGGGCCCGTAGAGCACGAGGTCGCAGCGGTTGCCGGCGGACTTCATGGCGGCAGCGAACCGCTCGGCTTGTTCGACGCGGACCACCTTGTCGCCGCGTCCGTGGACGACGAGCGCGGGTGGTTGTCCGGGCGCGACATGGAAGATCGGGGAGAGATCCCGGGCCCGCGCGACCGAAGCTGCGTCCGTGGGGCGTGGCACGGACTTGTCCGCGAGGGCCGACCCGCCGACCGCGTAGCGGATCCAGTTGTCCTCGGTCATGTCCACGATCGGGTTGTAGAGCACCATCGCATCCGGGCGGCCACGGACGGCGGTGTCGTCGTCCGGGTGGTCGAAACCGTCGAGCGTTCCGAGCGAAGCCGCGAGGTGCCCCCCGGCGGACTCGCCGACCACCGCGATGCGGTCGGGGTCAACGCCGAGCTCCGCGGCATGGGAGCGCACCCAACGCAGGGCGGAGCGGGCATCGGACAGACAATCCGCAACGCCAGGACCTTCGGGCAGCGCCTTGCGGTAGGTGATGACGAACGCCACGGCGCCGCGGTCGGCGAAGTAGCGCCCGAACGGGAGGGATCCAGCGGGTGATCCGCCGACCCACGCGCCGCCATGGATCCACAGGATGGCCGGGCGGTGGTCGCCGGCTTTCCAGTCGTGCGGCTTGAAGGTGTGGAGCAGCAGGTCCTGTCCGTCGCGTCGTGCGTAAACGATTTCCTCCGGCGCCGGCTCGTTCATGAAATCCGACAACGGCCGGGCATCCGGGGCGGCGGCGAGGGAACCGGCAGCCAACACGGCGGTCAGCCCGGCCATCATGGGGCAACCGGGGCGCTCACCTTGATTCGCATGAAGCGCTGGCGCGGGTCCAAGGTCGAGATGTCCACCTCGTCGGTCACGGTCACCGGTCCGGGCACGTTGGCAGCGCCCGAGGATTGCCAGATCGGCGACCAATTGGTGCCCGGTGTCGAGGTGGCCTCGACTTGGTAGGTCACACGCGGGTCCGCGATGCGGTTGAAGGTCAGCGTGAGGCGGTCCTCGCTGATCGCACGGGTGAGAAGGTTCGTCTGGCCGGTGGCGTTGGTCGGCGAGGTGCCGAGGGCGTATTCCATCACGTTGGGCATGCCGTCGCGGTCGGGATCCGCGCCATCCGCCGCGGTGCCGGAGTTGTTGGTGGCGCCGAAGTTGCCCTGACGCCACGTGTCTCGCGGGGCGGCAAACGTGATGTTCTCGAAGAGATTCGTCGCGCTCTGTCCGCCGGTGCGCGGGGCGACGAAAAGGCCGACGCTGAGGTTGGCACCGGTCAGCGGGTTGGTGCGCGGCGGCCCGATCTGGGTCCAGTTCGTGCCATCGGGCGAACGGAAGCAGGTGAAGACATCGCCCCGGCGGACGAGGCGGACCCATTCGGGGATGCCGACGCCGTTGGTCGAGCTGCTGAAGAAGTTCACGTTGTTCGAGCTGCCGCTGGGCGCCGTCTTGTGCTGGGCCCAGGCATTGCCGCTGCGCAGCATGTAGGTCGCGCTGTAGCGCGCGCCCGTGGCGGTGGACTCGCGGAAGATGATCCCCGCCTTGGCCGACGAGTCGGGCGCCCCGAAAGTGGTCAGTCTGGCGGTGAACGTCCCGTCACCCTGCCACGGCTGCGAGACGTAGGTGAACGAGTCGTTGTTGCCGGTCCAAAGGTCGCCCGTCGTGCCGCCGTTGGTCGCGCCGCCGCGTCCGACGACGAGGATTCCGTTGCCGTTGGTGATGGCGGCGGTGCCCGCGGTGGCGCCGGTGTAGGGGTGGACCTGTTGAACGGTCCACGGCGCGGGGAGCGGCGGCACGGTGACGGTCACGGTGAAGCTGGCGGTGCTCGTGTTGCCCGCCGCGTCAGTCGCGCTGACGTTCACCGTGGTCGTGCCGAGGTTGAAGAACGAGCCGGAGGCGGGTGTGACGGTGGGCGTGACATCGCCCGACAGGGCGTCCACCGCAACGACGTCGAACTCGACGTTGGCCCCGGTGGCCGTGGTGCCGGACACGCTGATGTTGCCCGGCGTGGTGATGACGGGGCCCGTGGTGTCGGGGGCGACCTGCGGCGAGTAGAGGCGCAGTTCGGCCAGTTGGAGGAGCGACGGATCGCCGTTGTTGGCCGTGACATTGAGCCGGTAGAACTTGAACGCCGCGTTGTTGGCGAAGTTGAAGGCCAGGGTCTGCCCGCGCGCGGTGAAGGCGACGTTCGTCCGCGTGTCGAGCAGCACCCAGTTGACGCCGTCGTAGGAGCCGAGGAACTGCCAGTCTCGCGGGTCGGCGGCCGGTGTGTCGGCCGAACTGGTCACCTCGTAGCGGGTGACGCGAACGGCGGCGTCGCCGGCGAACTGGTAGTCGAGCCGCGCAGTGGTGGTGCCGCCTTGCGATTGCCATGAGGTGGCGGCATTGCCGTCGAACGCGTTGGCCGCGGGTTGCCCCGCGCTGTCCGTCGAGGCCGTGCCGCCGCCGGGCGCCGCGGCCAGCGGGAAGGTGGTGGTCGAGTTGCCCGTCTCCGCCCAGTGCTCACCGGCGCTGTTGACCGCGTAGAAACGGAAGAAGTAGCGCGTGGAAGGAGCGAGGTTCACCGGCGTGTGCGAGATGTGGCCCGAGCCGGGCGAGCCGAGGTTGGCGGCGAACTGCCAGCTCGCGGCATCGGTGCCGCCGTCGGAAGTTCCGAAGTAGCAGTAGACCGTGGCGTTGGCGTCGAACTGCGGGTAGACCAGCGTGCCCGTGAAAGTGGCGGTGTTGGCTCCCACGGCCGAGGCGCCGCGCGTCACCACGAACGGCGTCTGGACCGCGGCGTCGGAGCGGTATTCGTCGTTGTAGAGGCCCGCCATTTCGTGGGGGATCGGAACGAAGCCGGGCATGTTCGAGTAAACGATCGAGTCGGGCCGCAGGCGGAGGTCGTCGTTGGCGAAGTCGATGAAGCCGGGTTCGGACGCGTAGCCGATGTTCGGCCCCGACCCGAGCGCGGCGGCGCTCGATGTGCTCACGCTGTGTGTGCGTGTGTTGGTGTCCGTGGTGACGCGGCGCCAGTTGAAATCGGCGGAGAGCGGGCGGTAGGCCACGTTGTTCTGGATCACGCCGTTGGTGGCCGAGTGGAACACGAAGTTAACGCGGCTGTTGACCATGATGTTGTTGAAAACGTTGAGGCGCATGTCCACGCCGGCGACGGCCTCGCCCGGCCCGGTCGGGGTGGTCGTCCATAATCCGTAGCCGCGGGTCGCCCCGAAGGTCGCAGCCCCCGCGGCCGCACGGAGGTTGGCCACGTTGCCGTAGATGGCGACTTTCACGTGATCGAAGTCGTTGTAGTAGGCGTCGCCCACCGGGCTGGAGCCGACGTGGTTGTAACGGATGACCGAGTTCGCCTGGTAGTTCGGGCCGAAGCGGTAGATCGCGCCCATGTCGTCGGACACGCGGACGTGGTCGCGGATGTCGTTGTATTCGATGACCTGATTGTGTCCGCCCCAGTAGAGCGCGCCGTGCGGGGTGGTGCGGATGTCGTTGTGGGCGATGCGGGTGCCGACCGAATTCTGCGACCACGAGCCGATGGGACCGCCGAAGCCGGTGTCGATCGCGCCTTGGTAAACGCGCACGACCTCGCCGAAGTTGCGGAACTTGTTGTTCACGACGAAGTGGTCGGTGTTGACGAGGGCGGGGTTGGTCTGGCCGCCGCGGAGCATGACGCCTCCGGCGGCGAGCTTCTCGAAGTCGCCCGAGACGACGCCGTTGGAAGCGCCACCGTTGATGTCCACGGCGAGGGCGCCGGTCTGGCGGAAGTCGCAACCGAGCAGGAGGTTGTTCGTGCTGTTGACGATCTGGAACGTGTTGCCCAGGTGGCGCTGGAAGGTGAGTGACTGGAACCGGACGTTGCTGACGTTCGTCATGGCAACGAGCGGGGAGGCGAGGTCTGACAACTCGACGCTGCCATCGGTCGGTGCGTTCGTAGTGTCGCGCAGGAGGTAGAGGCGGGCGCGGCTGAAATCGATGGCCCACTCGCCGGGGACGTCCATCTCCTCGAGGAGGTTCAGCGCCCAGTAGGGCTCGTTCGAGCTGCCTGCGGGCCGCGCGTATTTGCTGCCGATGCCGTTCGGCACGATCGCATTGGTCGCGACTGTGTTTGTGACGAACCCGATCGTGCGCTTGGCGCCGGTGTCCAACACTGTGACGCGCACGCCGTTGACCTGCCACGGGACGCGCCAGCGCCCTTGGAGCCAGAGGCCGCCGCGCGTCAGGGCGGTCTGCCAGCGGGCGATGCGGGCGGCGTCCGCCGCCTTGAATCGGAATGCGCCGCCCACCCGGTTGGTCACGCCGTTGCTGTCAACGTAGAGGCCGGCGCCGTTGAGGAAGCCCGTCCCGTCGTCAGCCGTGCCGGTCGCCACGCCGTCCATCGTGAGACTCGTCGTCAGTGTGTCGTCGGTCGGGTTCACGTTCGGGTAGCGCGACAATTGCATCCGCTCGCCGTTCTGGAACACCTCGAGCAGCCCGCCGTTGAGCGACGAGCGCTGGGGATTGAAGATGATCCACTCGTTGAAGACCGAAGGGAAGTTGGTGGCGCGGGCGATGCCGGCCACGCTGACCTCGAAGATTTGCGCGGGGTTGACGCCCGGTGCGACGCGGTTGGTTTCGCTCGCGGCCAGCGGGCTGAATTGCGATCCGAGGAGGGAGCGGGCGCCGGTGAGGATCGGCGTTTCGCCGGGGAAGGCTGTGTAGATGACCGGGGCGGCGGGCGTGCCGGAGTCGGTCGCGCCGAGAACAAAGCTGTTCGTGCGACGGTGGACGCCGTCGCGCAGGAAGACGGTGACGCCGCCCGCGGGGAGCGGACGCGAGAGGCCGCGGATGGTGTCGCGCGCCTTCTCGAGCGTGCGGAAGGGCGCCCCGGCCGAGCCGTTGTTCGTGTCCGATCCGCCCGGCGCGACGTGGTAGCTGACGGTGCTCGTTGGAACGGGGATACGGACGCGGACGAGGAAGTTGCGCGTGACCGGGGCTCCTGCGGAATATGTTTCCACCACGCGCAGCCAATGAGTGCCGACCGCCTTGTTGTTCGGTGTGTAGGTGAAGGTCTGGGCGGTGCCCACGGTGTCGCCGTCGAGGATCCACTGGTAGGACGTCGCGCCGGGCGAGGCCTCGAACGTGCGGCTGGCGCCGGCGTCCACGACGAAAGCCGCGGTGGAGGGTGGCGTGGTCACGCGGAGGTTGAAGGTGCGCGTGACCGTGCCGGCCGCGTTGGACGCCGTGACCTCGTAGTTGCCGAGGTCGGAGGCCTGCAATGCGATGAGCGTGAGCGCGCTCGAGTTGGCCCCGGGGATGATCTCGCCATCCTTGCGCCAGACGTAGGTGAGGGGGCCGTTGCTGGTCGCGGTGAGACCGAGAACGACCGAGTCGCCGAGCGAGACTTCGGGCGGGGCGTTCGTTGAGACGACGACGGGCGCGGTGACGCCTTGGAATTGTCCGAGCACCACGGAATTCGACGACTGCGAGACGACGAACGTCTGGAGCCCGTCCGTGCTGACCACGCGGGATCCGAAGGGGACGTTGGTGAAGGCGCCGGTGAGGTTCGTGCTGGTGAGGATGGTGAACGTGTGGTTCGTCGCGGGCGTGAAGCCGGGCAGGACGTTGACCGAAAGCGCGCCGCCGAGGACGGCCGAGCCCGTGACAACGACATTGTCGTGGGAGGGGGCGTTCGTTTGGAAGACAGTCGCCGCGTTGGTCCCGCCGAGGTCGATGGCCAGCGTGCCGCCGCGGACGTTGTAATTCCCGGTGACCGTGGTGCGTCCGGCTGTGCCGTTGCCCCCGGGCGCGAGGGTGCCGCCGTGGTTGTAGAGCGTGCCTTGGCCGACGGAGTTCGTGCCCGGGTCGGCGTGGGGCGCCCCGCCAGCGAGGCCGGTGGCGGAGGCGTAGCCGAGGTTCGTCGCGGTGAAGGTGGACACCGCGAGGGTGCCGCCGAGGAAGTTGAAGTTGCGGACGTTGTTCGTGCCGGGCTGGACGACGGTTCCCGCGTTGGTCGCGCCGGTGCCGTTGGTCGAGGCGGATGCCGGCGTGGTGCCCTGGATCGGTCCGGCGACGAGGAGCGTTCCGCCGGCCAGCGTGTAGGACGCGGAGAGGTTCGAGACCGGGGTGTAGGCGATGTTCGTGCCGCTGCCCGCGCTGGTCATGCCGCTGTGGCCGATGGTGAGCGACGTGGACGTGCCGCCGTTGGTGCCGCCACCGGGCGTCAGGCCGATCTGCACGGTGCCGCCGGTCTGGGACATGCGGGCGTTCATGCCCACGCCGAGGGAGTTGCCGCCGTTCACGGCGTTGTTGGCCTGGGCGAGATCGAGCAGGCCGCCGGAGACGTTGACCACGGCGGTGCCGGTGGAAACGACCGAACCGGGGGCGAACTTGCCGCCGTTGACGTAGACCGAGGCGTTGTTGGCCGCGCGCAGCACGCCGCCGCTGACGTTGATCGTGCCGCCGCCGAGGAAGCGCGCCGCGCCCAACGTGATCGTGCCGCCCTTGACCGCGAGCGTGCCGGAGAAGAAGTCGGCGCTGCCATTGCGGCCGAGGTCGCCGACGTTCCATGTGCCCGAGTTGACCTCGACGAGGCCGTTGCTGTTGACCGTGAGTGCGCCGTGCGGGCCGCTGTTCTGGATCGAGTTGGTCGAGGTGGTGGCCGGGTTGTTCGTGCCGTCGCCGCCGAGGCGCAGAACGCCGCCGGCACGCACGGCCACGGCCATGTTGCTCGCGCCACCGGTGAGACTCATGCTGCGCCCCGGTTCTGGGCTTAGCACCACGGGGCCGGTGGCGTTTGTCGCGCCGACGGCAAGGAGGAAGGCGTTGGTGCCGGTGACAGATCCGCTGACGAGCAGCGTGCCGCCGGTGCCGGCGGACCAAGTCTGCGCAGCCCCGAGGAACAGGTTGGCGGAGATGGTGTTCGTGCCGTTGGTCTGTCCGAAAGATGAGATGCCGTTCGTGCCGACCGAAAGCGTGGCCGAGTTCGTTCCCGATAACGCCCAACCACCGCCCGGTGTCCCGAAGGCAAGGCCGGCGATGCTCCGGTTCGTCGTCAATTGTGGCTGGGCGACCGCCGCTGAACCGGTGAAGACCGCCGAGTCATTCGTCAGGTCGTTGGCCGGCAGGGCGGACCAGTTGCCGGGATTCTCGAAGTCGTTCCCCGCCAAGCCACTCCAAGTCACCGGCGCGGCTTGGATCACAGGCGGGAGCACGGCGAGGCCCAGCATCATGACGATGCTGCGACGCAGTAAGCCTGCGGCGATGGGGGACGCTGGGGGCATGGGGCATTTCCTCTTCAGGAATCGACCGTAAATCTATACATCCGTTTGGATTCCGGTGACGCGAAACAATGGCACAGTTTCCAGAAGCGCGCCTCTGATTGTTGCGGCCCCTTCCGGCGGCCCGGCAAAGCCCATGCAAGTCAACCCGCGCAAACACCGCCCCTTGCAGGTGGAGAGGGTCCCTCCGCTTCCACCGGCAACCGTGCTCCGGTTGGTCCGGCTCTGGCCGCATGCCCGGAAACAGGGGCGTGAGATCGGGCAATTGTATCGGGTCGGATACTATTCCAAGATGGATGGCTTGGACTGCGTCTGGTTGGTCGATTCCGGAGGTCACTATGGCTGGACGGCCGACCACGCCTTTGTCTCCCGGCACTTTGAGGTGGTCCGTCGTTCATCCGAGCGATCCCTTTACGGTTCGAACCGCCCGAAACTCGGCCCGTTGCGCGGCCGACCATTGGCCGCGATGAACCAACGTCCTGATGCCGCGAGCGCCGACCTGCTCCGTCCCATCCGTTCGCTCATTGGCAAATCGGAGAAAGCGCAGCAGAAACTGACGCCTGGCACGTGGCAGCACGGCATGTTGCAGGAGAACATGCGGGCCTTGCGCCTGGCGGCGGCGCTCATGAACGGTGTGGGGCAGGGGCCGGAAGATCCGACGCGGGAGGAATGCGAATCGGCGCTCCGCGCCTTGGCCGGCATGATTTCCAAGAGCAGAAAAGCTCAGGCCAAGTTCATCCCGGGAACTTCCCACCACACGCTGCAGCGGGCTCGTCTCCGGTCGCTCCGCGCGGCAAACTCACTGATCAAAGCCAGACTTGGAGGATAGGACGCCTGTCATCCGATTCCCGTGAGCGCTACGACCTCAGGGGGCGTGGACTTTGAGGCGGAGGAAGCGGGAGGGGACGAGGCCGGAGGTCAGGTCCAGGGTGTCGGAAGCGGTGACGAGGCCGGGCGTGTTGTTCGTGCCGGTGGACTGCCAGACGGTCTGCCAGGTTGCGGCGATTGATGGGGCGCCTTGGACGAGGTAGGTGAGGCTCGGGTCGGGCGTTCGGTTGAAGGTCAGGGTGAGGAAGTTGCCGGTCCGCCCGATCATGCCGCGGTCGGAAGAGTGCGGAGCCCAGGGGTCCGTGCCGGTCGCATATTCGTGGAGGTTGGTCAGGCCGTCGCCATCCGGGTCGGCGATATCGGCGCCGTCGCCGACGTTGTCCGCGTTGCCGAACTGGTCTTCGCGCCAACTCTGGCGCGGGGTGAGGAAGCTGATGTTGTCGAAGAGGACGGTGGCGGGGTTGGTGCCGGTGCGCGGGCCGACGGCGAGGCCGACGCGCACATTGGTGCCGGCGAGGGTGTTTGTGATGGTCGGTCCGACCTGGGTCCAGGTGATCCCGTCGCCGGAGAAGAAGCTGCGCGAGGTGTTGTTCGAGCGCACGAGGCGGACCCATTCCGGGATACCGCGGCCAGAGGACTGGGTGTTGGTGACATTGCCGCCGGGGGTGAGCTTGTTCTGGTTGAAGCCGCTGCCGGCGCGGGTCATGTAGGTGAACGTGTTCTTGGCGCCGTTGGTGAGTGACTCGCGGATCATGATGCCGGCCTTGGCGGCGGAGTCGCTGCTGGAGAAGCTGACCAAGCGGGCGGTGAAGATGCCGTCGCCGGTCCATGGCATGTGGGCGAAGGTGAAGTTCTCGCTGGAGCCGTTCCAGATGTCGCCGCCGCGGCCTTGGAAAGTGAAGGCGCCGGTGCCGAAGTCGTAGCTCACGGTGCCGTTGGTGCCGCTCGTGCCATTGCCGATCTGCGAGACGGTCCAAGGGGTGGGAGGAAGGGGCAGGACGGTGACCATCCAGACGAGTTCGGCCGTGTTGCCGGCGGCGTCGGTCGCGGTGGTGGTAACGGGAGTGGTGCCGATGGGGAAGAGCGTGCCGGAGGCGGGCGTGTTCACGGTTGCGACGGCGCCATTCACGTTGTCGAGAGCGCTAGTGGTGAAGTTCACCACGGCACCGGTGGCGCCGGTGGCGGGGACGGAGAGGGCAGCGGGTGCGGTGATGACGGGTGCGGTGGTGTCCGTGCCGTTGGCGTCAGCAACTGCGCCGGTGACGATCGCGTAGTCGGAGAGCCCGGCCGGCGAGACGCAACGCACGCGGTAGTCGTAGGTGTGGCCGGGCTGGGTTGCGGTGTCGAGCCAGGTGGCGGTTCCCGCGGCGAGAGTGGTCGCGACGGGCTTCCAGTTCTCCGCGCCGGTCTCCGAACGCTCCACGACGTAGGCGGTTTCGGTCGTGGCGTTGTCCGACCAGTTCAGCCGGATGGCCGCCGCGGGTTGGCTGGCGGCGAGGAGGTTGGTCGGCGCTGCGGGGAGCGTCGTGGCCGTCCCGGCGGGGGTGCGCGAGGGCGCGGGTTCGATCTGGTTGCGATAATCGAGGAGTCGCGTGCCGTTCCGGTCGAGCGTGAACTCGTTCATGGTCACGCTCTGTCCGGCCACGGTCGCTGTGCGGGGCGTGAAGGCAAACGTATCCGTCTGCGCGCCGATCGTGACGGTGAGGTTTGAGCCGGAAAGCGTGGTGGCGGGCAGGGCGTCGCCTGCGCGGAAGGGGAAGAGGAGGATGCGGTATTCCGGCGCCGGGGTCGCGCCGCGTTCGATGACGAGGCGGTTCCAGTTTTCCGCGGTGGTCGGGCTGTTGACCGTCTCGATGTAGGCAAGGGAGCTGCCGGAGGTTCCGGCGGCTTGGGCCGGGGTGCCGTCCGCGCGGAGGATGCGGACGAGCAGGCGGCGGTTGCCGGTGGCGGCCGGTTCGGTCAGGACGACATCTGTGGCGGGGTCTGCACCGGAAGGAAGTCCTGCGCCGGTGAGGATGGTCAGGTCCTTGGGCAGGGCGGCGAACCATTTGTAAGTGCGCGCGGTGTCGTCCTTGCGCACATCGTCCACCACGAGGACGTAGGGTTTCGCGCTGCGGACGAGACCGATCGTGCGGAAGACCTGCCGCATCGGGTTGAAGGACCGGGCCTGCAGGCCTTCGAACTGGCCGGGGTTGACCCAATGGGGGAAGGCGCGGAAGGGGGTGTTACCGAAAGCCTCGGGGATCTTGTTGCCGGCGCGGCGGAAGGTGTTGTGATTGTTCTGCTCGAGGGTGAAGCCGCTCGTGACGGTGGGGGTGGTGGTGTAGGCGTTCCAGCGCCATTCCTGGCTGTAGGCGTAGGTGGCGTCGCCCGTAGCGAAGACGGCGTCCCCGCCGGTGGGCGTCCACGCCGCGAGCTTCGAGGGGATGCGCTGCTTGTCGCCCTCCTGGTTGGTCAGCTTCATGCTGAGGCCGTCCACCTCGACGATGCTCTGGTAGCGGGCCTCCTGGATCATCGAGTCGCTGCCGCCGCTGTTGTAGTTGATGAAGAGGCGGCCGAGGGCCGAGAGGGTGAAGGTGTTGCGGTCGGCGAAGGTGTGGCCGCCGAAGTCCTGCCGCACGTGGAAGAGGAGCGCCGCGGCCTCGGGGTCGTAGCCGGAGCGCGCGATCACGCTGCCTCCCTCGGGGTCCACGTAGTCGAGCGCGCCCTGCGCCTCGGTGTTGTGGGCGGTCCACGAGCTGGTCGAGGACACATCGGTCGCGTAAACGGCGGCCGGCAGGAGCATATTGAAATAGACGCTGCGCGGGGAGAACTTGCCGTCCCGAAAATCGGGGAACGTGCGCCATTGGCCTGCGGAGTCCTTGTATTCCGTGTTGATGAAGTTCCGCCACGCGAAGTCGGCCTGCGTGCTGTCCGGATACATCCACTTGAGCGCGATGTAATCGAGGCCGTTCATGAACTGGCGGCCCTTCTCGGGATTCGGTCCGCTGCCGCCGAGGAGATCGTAGAGGATGAACGAGTAGCCGAACGGCTGGGTGGAGGCAGGCATCCATTCCTTCGCGTAGGCGCGGACGTGCGGGTGGGCGAAGAAGTTCCAGCCGCGCCGTGCGAACGGGACCATGTGTGCGCCGAAGAGGTAGTTCTTGCCCTGCCCCTCGAGGCCCGAGCCGGACTTGAACCAGCCGTAGGTGAAGAATTTGTGGTAGGAGCCCATGGCCCGGGCGAACCAGTCGGCGAGCTGCTGCGAGGAATATCCGGCGTCCGCCACGCCGACCTCGCCCTCGATGGCCATGGCGGTGATGAGCTTGAACGAGTTGATGGCGACCCAGTTTGTCGCGACCGCTTCGGCGGCGCAGCCCACGCCGGTGTATTCCGTGTTCGACGCGTCGCTGGAGAAAAAACCGCCCATCAACTTGGCCAGCGCTTGGCGGACGGTGTCGCGCTGGGGCTGGGTCATGGCGTTGAAGACCATGTCGTAGGCCAGAGCGGTGTGGTGTCCGCCGAAGCGGTGCTGGTTGGAGCGCTTGCCGTTGAGCGTTGCCCCCGGCGGGCCGGGGAAATCAGGGTCGGCGAGGACGTCCGCCGCCCAGGTGGCGAGCGCGGTGGCGAGGTTGGCCTGACGTTGCGCGATGCCGGGTTGCCCCTCGAGCACGAGGCACTCGAAGGCCTCGAGCGCCATCGAACTGCCGAGCACGTAAAGGCCGGTGCCGTCGTTGGCGGCGATCATCGCGTCGAGCGCGGCGGTGTTCCCGGCCACGAGTTGGTTGTAGACGGCCGACCTGTCGTAGAGACCGGCGTTGGCGCGCGAGGTGCCGTCCGGCATGAGCTTGAACGAATTCGGCTTCGGGTCCCACGCGACGGCGCGGCCGTTCCGCAGGAGGTCGGTGTAGAGCTGGATCTGCTTGAACGCCTCGATGCCGGCGGTCGTGTTGGCCAACCGGTCCCTGATGTCGGGCAGGTCCTCGGCGTTGAAGTAAACGCGGGGATGGACTCCCGCAGCCGGGGCGGGGGACAAGGTCCTCAGACCGCTGTAGTCGTAGGTGATCGAGCGCTGGCCGAGCACCTCGGGTCCGAAGAGTGTGCCGGGCTGCGATTGGGCATGCAGGCTTCCGGCCGAGGCGCAGAGCATTGCGACCGCAGCTGCGCGGAGGAGCGCGGAGAAACGATGGGGGTTTGGCAAGGTGTCCGGGGTTTCGGATAGTGTGACACAGGTCGCACAACTCTGTCGGACAGCTCGCGCGGCAAAGAATGGTAAACCTTCCGCGCGTGCCGGGCGGTCACCGCGCCGGTCGTTGCGCGGGCGCAAGCGCCGGATCGTCGAGGTCCAACCGGTAGAGCACTTGATTATACTCGTGGCGCGGCGTCGGCACTGCACCGTCTGCGAACATGGCCGTGTAGGTTCCCTCGAAAAGAACGAAGGCCGCATCGTCGGGCGTGAGTTCAGGGTGCAGACGCACGTTGTAGAAGGTGTGCTTACGGTGGCTGAGGACTTTCACGGCTGGACTCCAAGGACCAAGCGGCGAATCCGCCTCGGCATACCAAATCTCGCCCAGTTTCGACGGCGAGCCGTCGGCTTGCTGGAACACGGCGATCCACTTCCTGCGGTAGCCGCTCCACGCGATCGAGCCGCTGTGCGGTCCGTCGGCGGGCTTGATCTCGCCGCTGCCGTCCGCAGCCTTGAGCGGGGCGGGCTTGGTGAGCTGTTCCCATTGCTCCGGGTCAGACCAAGCTTCGAAGGTGGCGGGGCACTTGAGGGAGGGAAACGGATGTCCGAACAGGATCCAATCGCGCCCGGCGTCGTCGGCCCACCGCACGGCATGGCCGGTTGGCAGCGGCGGCGGTTGGCGCGAGGTGGCCGACTTTTTCCAGACCTTGCGATGGGCTTGGAAGTTCTGTCCGTCCCAGACAGCGAGCCCCCACTCATCGATGTCGTCGAGCGAACGGACCTTCATGTAGGTGGCCACGAGTCTTTCGTTGCCATCCTTGTCCGGGAGGTTGGCCAGCGCCGTTAGCCATGTCGGGCCCTCGCCCGGGACCTCCGCGATGTTGCGCGGGTTTCCGTTCTTGTCGCGGAAGAGATCGAATGGCAGCCGAAGCGGCGGCTCGAACGAGGCAAGGGGGTGCTGCGCGGTCGTCGCGCCTGAGCAGTGGAACAATCCGAGCGGACGGTCTGGCAGCGTCGTGTCGCCCCACAGCCGGAAGAGGCGTTCGCCGAGTCGCGCAACCTGCACGCTGTCGCACCCGGCCACGCCCGACTCCTCCCATGCTGTGTCCCGTCCCGTCTTCTGGCTCTCCGCGAACAACCCGGCCCCGGTGAGGCGTCCGAGGCACTTGGCGATCGAAGTCCTGCGCACCTCGATGCGCCGTGTTTCCCCGGAGGCAGGGGTGAGCTTGGCTCCGCGGAATCCCATGCCATCCGGCGGCAACTCGTAGCCGTCCGCCGCGACCTCGAGCCAGACCTCGCGTCCCATGAGTTCCGGCAGATCGAAGGCCGCCACCCCTGCGTTGTCTGTGAAGAAGCTCACGCCGTGCGTCGTGCGCAGCTCCACCCGCGGCACGGGCCATCCGTTCTCGCCATCCACCACCTCGATGCGGAATGGATCCGCTGCGTGCGCAGCCGCCGTGGCGGCACACCAGATAACGACAAGGCACCGCTGGAGGCTCTCAGCCATACCCGCGCAGTTCCAAGCCCCGGATGCGCGCGAGGTGCGTCAGATCGCGGGTCACGAGAGGGCAGGATTTGGCCAGCGCCGTGGCTGAGATCCAGAGGTCGTTCGACCCGATGAGCCTCCCCGATTTCCTGAGCCGCCGGGCTTGCTCGGCGTATCTCTCCGCGATCGCCGCGTCAACCGGGATGAGGTCGAAGCATTCCACCATCGAAAGGATGGCGGAGGCGCGAGGATCAGGGAATCCCTCACAGAACTCCCCGTAAGCAACCACGGGCAGCAAGGCGGCGCAGTCCGCATGTTCGCGGAGGAATTCATGGGCCGGGCCGCGTCCCGACTTCCTCTCGCGTTGGAAATCGATGAGGAAAGTCGTGTCGAAGATCAACGACTCCACGGATTCTCCGGCGGCTTGTCTGCATGCTGGGCGGCGTCGAGGCGGTCCAAGACCTCATCGTTCACTCTGCCGGCGGACCGTCGGAGAAGGTCGCCGCACGTCCGACTTCCCGAATCCCACTTGGCCCGCTTGATGACTTTGGAGAAGGACTCGGTGGCATGGCTTCTGGCGCGGACGAGGGTGCGGTAGGCCTCTTCATCGACTGAGAGTGTCCTTGTCGCCATACACAGATGCATACACAGAGCCTCAAGACAGTCAACTGACAGCCTTCAGCACCGCGCTCTAGCGGGAGGGAGGAGAGAACTGGAACGGTCCGAAGTCGGCGTGCGAGGGCGCATCGCCCTCAGCGTGGTGAAACAAGCCGACGCGGGAGCCGACCCAGCCACCCTCCTTCGCTGCGAAGATGCGCTCGGGCAGCACATCGAAGAAGAACGAGCCGTCCGGTTGCACGTTCACGCCAACCGGAGTTGTCCCCGCAGGGCTCAGGCCGAGCAACTCGAGGCCGTCGGGCGTGCCGAGCACCAACTCGCAGCCGTCCGCGCCGCGGCGCAGTCCGACGAAGTGGGCGTCGGCCCCGCTGGTGACCGCGAGGCCGGCCACGCTGGCGACCACCCCCTGCGCGAGATCGATGGTTGTTTCGACTCGGAAACTGCCGGCGGGGAATTTCTGCCCGACGAAACGCGGATAGCGGGCGACGCCCTCGGCGGGTGACGGGCCAGCGAACAGGCGGAGTTGCCCGGGGCGCGCAGCCATGGACCACCACGAGTCCTCATGATTTGCCTGCCATTGCCATTGGAGCCCGAGTGATGAGCCGGTGAACTCGTCGCTCGTGGCCGGGATCTCCGGACCGAATCCCGGCACGGGCTTGCGGCAGCGGCTCACCGGTTGGCAAACGCCATTGCGGACCTCGCCGCAGAGCGGCCAACCGTCCACCCATTCCACGGGCTGGAGGTGGGTGATGCGGCCGAACGGACCGCGGTCCTGGAAATGCGCGAACCACCATGAGCCGTCGGCGAGATCGACCAGCGCGCCTTGGTGCGGGCCATTGATCTCGGTCTCGCCCTGCGCGAGGACGACTTTCTCCTCGTAGGGACCCCAGATGTCGCGTGAGCGGAACGCGACCTGCCATCCGGTCTGCACACCGCCGCCGGGGCACATGATGTAATACCAGCCGTCGAGTTTGTGGAGCTTCGGGCCCTCGAGGTAAAGGTGGTGCGGGGTGTGGAAAAGCTCGCGTCCTTCACCGAGCAATCGCCGCGCGTCGGGCGACATGGGCCGCAGGTGAATGCGCTCCTTCAGCCCGCTGCGCGAGAACGCGTAGGCGTGGGCGAGATAGGCTTGTCCGTCGTCGTCCCAGAAAAGGCACGGATCAATCCACCCCTTGGCTTCCTGCAGGCACCACGGCTCCTCCCATCGGCCGAGCGGGTCGTCGGTGCATGTGACGTAGATGCCCTCGTCCGGCATGGGAAAGACGATCCAGAACTTTCCTGCGTGGTGGCGGATGGCAGGCGCCCACACACCGCTGCCGAGGCGGACATCGCGGTAGGACGGGTGGGGGACGTTGCGGATGGCGTGGTTGACGAGGCGCCAGTTGACGAGGTCGCGCGAGTGCAGGATCGGCAGCCCGGGCGTGCAGTTGAAACTCGAGGCCGTCATCCAGAAATCATCGCCGACGCGGATGATGTCCGGGTCGGAATAGTCGGCGTGGATGATCGGGTTGGAATAGGTCCCGTCGCCGTTGTCGGGGATCCAGAGATAAGGGCAGGCGTTGCTCATCGTTCGTTCAGCCACAGCCACGACGTGACTCCGCGGGGGTAGTATTTGCTGCCCCGCGCCTCTCCGGCGACCATCTGGTCGCTCCAAGCGAAGTAGGCGTTGCGCTCGTCGACCAGCCAGGCGCGGTGTGCGGCGTCCGCCTTCGGGTCGGGCCCGAATCGGAAGATCTCGCGGGCCACGTGCTGGCACAGGTAGATCTTGCTCAGCCAGGAGTTGTCGTTGGTTGAGCTGAGCTTCCATCCGCCATCGGTGAACCGGCAGGTGCCCTTGACGAGGATCTTCCGCAGGTGGACGGAGAGCGCGTCGCGAAGGAATCCGAACTCCCCGCGGGCGCCGAGGAGCGGGGCGAGGTCCCAAGCGAGCGCGAAGACGAGGCCCTCGATGGCGGGGATGATGCGCGAGGTGTTGCCCTCGCCCATGACGGCGGGAATCCAGCCGGCGCGGTCGCGGTTCGAGACGATCGTGCGGGCGCAGAGCATTGCCTGGTGACCGGCGCGCTTGGCTTCGGCCTTGCGTCCGAGCCGGCTCAGGATCTCGCGGAGGCCCACGTAAGCGGCCCATGTTTTCACCGCGAGGTAGAGGTTGTTGCGAGCCTGCCCGAGCGAAACGTCGAGGCTGTCGTAGGTGGTGATCTCCGCGCCACCGGCGCAGCGGGACGAGTCGGCGCTCATCACGCCGTCGCGCTTGCGCGGATCCGGATGGTCGCGGTTGACGAGGCTGGACAGACAGCGGCGGAAGACGCTGCCGTTCGCACGCAGCCATTTCGCATCGCCCGTCTTCAGCACGTAGGTCGTGGCGCAGCAGACCCAATTGACCAACTGCTCGTGCGTCATGTGCGAGAAGCAGCCGGTCAGTCCGGCCTTCTCGTAGGACGAATGTCCTGGGCGGGACACGCAGTTCCCGATGCCCATGTCGTGGGTGAAACTGATGCCGCCGGGGTATTCGCGGGCGTCGCCCGGCAACCGCACCCGGTCGGTGTAGGCGTAGCGCCGCACGAACCAATCGAGCTGGTTGCGCACGACCCACGGGTTGCGGTCGAGTTCGAAGAAGAGGTGGTCCACCGTGAGGTCGAACGTGTTGAGCATCCGGTATTCGCCCTCGTTGGCGCACCAGAACGGCTCGTCCTTGGCGGTGACGAGAAACTCGGTCGCGCCGAGGTAGCTGCGGACGGCGTGGCAGACGTGGAACCGCTGGTCGTCGCTCAGGTGGGAGCGGTCGATGCGGCGGTCGGCTTCGAGCGCCAGAGCCTTCTGCTCGTCCCAGCGCCCGAGCGCGTAAACGGCGACCTCCTCGATCGAGCCGAACAGGCGCGTGTAGTAGTAACTGGCCGGGAGGCCGCTGGTCACCGTGCCGTCGCGGTGGAAACACACCGCGAAGCGGTAGCGGACGAGGCGGCCGGCGGGAACGACGGCCATGAGCACACCAACGCCGCCGAGTCCGAAGGCGAGGTTCTCGGGCAGATCCGGCTCGAGGCATTGGTCGAGGGTGAAGCCGCAGCCCGAGAAGACGTCCGGGTTGTCGCTCACGATGGCCGTGACGGGGCCTTGGCCGACGCCGGTGAATCGTCCGCGGGAAACGTCGTCGAGGCGGCGGGTGTTGTAGAATGGACTGGATCCCTCGTAGCCGAAGAACGCCTTGCGCGGGCGACGTCCCTTGCGGTTGTCGATGATTAGCTCGGCGAAGACGGCTGGGACGAGTGCGCTCCGCAGGGCGGATGCCGATGCCCGTGCGGGGTCTGGAACCGGTTTGGGCGCGGAGTAGATCGAGAAGGTGAGGTCGCCCGCAGTCCATGTGTCGCTTCCCAGGGAGAAACGGCGGGTGATCGCCGAGGCGGCAAACGGGCGCACGCGGCCGGGCTTGAGCTTCGCATCGGCCGCAACGTCGTAGCGCCGCGCCGAGTCCGCGCTGCTGGCGAAGAAGGGAAGCGCCTCGTAGCCGCGGCCGTCGCGCCGCTCGACGCCGATGAAGACGTTCTCGTCGGCTGGGCCGCCGAGCTCAAGGCCGAGCCCGCCCTTGGGCCCCGGGAAGCCGAGGGTGAAACTCGCGAACGCGCCGACCGGCGAGTGGTGCGCGTTGAAGAGCGCGGACCGGCCCTTCATCTCAGTGCGCCGGACGGTTGGATGCGTTGACGTCCGTCTGCGAGTCGAACCCGCCGTCGGTGTCGGCCGTGCGCAGGAGTTCCATGTCGCGTGGCGGGACCGAGGTGCGGTAAGCGTCGGCGAACAGCCCGATGCGCGCCATGGGGATCTGCGGGAAGCCTGAGATCTCATGGAAAACGGCGGCATCCGGTTTGAGGGAGAAGTCGAGTTCCGCCGGATTGACGAACATGCCGAGGTCATCGCTTTCCACGTTGCCGGCGAACGACAGTCCCTCGAAATCGCCTTCCTTGCCGGAGGTGCGCAGCCCCTTCTCGCAACGGACGAAGAGGTTGTCCTCGATGACAATGTTGCTCGGCTTTTGCGTCTCCGTCTCGAGGATGCCGACGAGTTCCGGGTAGCGCTCGCTCCATGGCGGCTGGGTGTAGGGGACGGAGTCGAGGTCGCCGCGCAGGCGCTTGTCCGTGATGGTGTAGCCGCGGGCGATCCCCCGCGAATCGATGTGCATGGCGCGGGGGCTTTCGACGATCACGTTGTTGACGAAGGTCTGGTAATGACCCCCGCCGATGAATCCGCCGGACTCGGTCTTGTAGGCCACGTTGCCGACGAAGGTGTCGCCGCAGTCGCCGTCGTCCACATAGAAGGCGTTCGCGTTCATCGAGTGGTGGACGAAGTTGTGGCGGATGATGTTCCCCCGCGAGGTCCAGCCGGAATTCGTGTAGAAGCAGCCGAGGTCGCTCGAGCCGAGGCCGACGCGGTAGATTTCGTTGAATTCGAAAACATTGTCGTTGCCCGCGTAAACGATGCCGCTGTTCATGCAGTCGTGGATGCGGTTGTTGGCGATGAGGACGCCGACCGCCTCGGCGCGCGGGCCGAGGCCGCCGTTGATGCCCGGCGCCGGGAAGAACAGTCCGGCGCGGGTCACGAGGTTGTTGACGATGCGGTGGCCTGAGGGGGAAAGCGTGGCGCGGTCCCCGCCGGTGTAGGCGATGCCCGAGTAACCGGTCTCCGCCGTGTCGCACGAGAGCACCGTGTGGCGCCAACCGCCCTCGAGCACAATGCCGTCACGCGAGACATTGGAAACCCTGCATCCGGCGATGAGGACATCCTCGCCCCCCGTCACGCGGATGCCGTCGCCCAGTCCGCTGTCCACGGAAAGGCCCTTGAGCGAGACGTGCGAAACGTTGCGGAGGTGAACGACGGGCTTGGTCACGTCGGTGACAAGCAGTTCGGCGGCGCCTTCCGGCGGCAGGATGTAGAGCGTGTCGTCGGTGAAGCGGACAGCCCACTCGCCGGGCGTGCTGATTTCCTCGATGAGGTTGATCGCCTCCCAAGGTTCCTCGCCGGATCCCGGGCCGGGGCCGTTGTTGGGGGCGCGGGTGTATTTGGAACCGATGCCGCCGCCGATGCGTCCGGCCAGGGTGATCGATCGGTTGCCCGGGTCGATCTGCCCGACGCGGGCGGCCTCGATGACCCAGGGAACGCGCCAGAACCCGCGCAGCCAGAGGCCATCGGCGACCGCCTGCTGCCAGCGGAGCACGTCGTCCTCGTTGAACACGAACACGCCGTTGGAATCCGGCGTGATGCCGTTGTCGAGCACCTTGGCCATGCGGGCGAAGCGTCCGGCGTCGGGCCAACGGGAGAGGGGAAGGCGGCGCCCGTCGGTCTGCACCTCGAGGAGTTCGATGCCGCGGAAGTTGTCGGGAAACCGGCGTGCCTTCAGCCCCCCCTCCGCCAGCGGGAGGATGCGAACCTGGTCGCGCACTTCCTCGCGGAGGCGTTCCCGGAGTGCCGGGTCGGTCACGGGGGCGAGTGAAGAGATGGGAACAAGGACGCCGGAAGAGATGCGCACATCCTCGCCGGGTGCCGCCGTGTAGACGATCGGCCGCTCGGGGGAACCCGAATCCTCCTCGGCCAAGACGAGTCCGTCGCGCACCACGTAGTGCCCGCCGCCGATGACGATACGCACGGGGCGGTCCTTGATCGTGCGGGCCGCATCGCGGGCCGCTTCGATCGTGCCGAAGGGCTTGGCGGCGGAGCCATCCCCGCCGGACGCGGCGGAGACGGCGACGTGCAGGATGGCCGAGTTATCGGGAAGGTTTTCCTGCGGTGATGCCGTTACTGGTGCTTGTGCAGGCGTTGCAGTTGCGGCGACAACCGGTGTCTCGGCCGGTGCCGCGGCGGGTGTCGAGGCAACGGTCTGCGCGGGCGTTTGCGGGGGTGTCTCAGCGGGTGCAGCTTGCGCAGGCGCGGCGGCCGCAGGCTTGGTCGCCGGCGGGGTGGGGGCGGAGACCTGCCCCAGAATGAAATACAGGCCGCCGCCGACGACAACGAGGGCGATGAGAAGACTGAGCGCGGTCTTCATCTCGATCAGGCGAGAGGCTCGTTGTTGGCAGTGACGTTGGTGAAACGCTGGCCTTCGACGTCCTCGAGGTGGAGGGCGGGACGTTCGTCCGCCTCGCGGGTCGAGAACTCGCAGTCGCGGAAGCGGATGTTGCGGGTGTGGCGCAGGAACAAGGCCCAGCTCGGCAGCGGGTGGAAGGCGGGGAATTCCGGATACTCCCCCTCCTGCTCGGGCACCGGGGCGTCGGAGCGTTTCCCTCCTCCGGGATACACGACGCGGACGTTATCGAACGTCACATCCTCGACGTTGTGGCCGGGGATGCCGGTGACGATGATGCCGGCCTTCCGCGGGTATTTCCCGTAGAGGAGGAAGCCCTCTTCCCAGACGTTGATGCGGACGTTGCGGATGACCACACCGCGCAGGATGCCGACGGGGCGGTCGGGTTGGTCGGCGAAATACTTGCGCAACCGCGAGCCGAGCCGGATGAAAATCGGCCCCGAAACGTTGTCCATGATGATGTTGTCTACCAGCACGTTCTCGAGGCGGCATCCATCCATGCTGATCACCTTGAGCCCTCCACCGTTCGTGTTGTGGATCACGATGTTGCTGAAGATGATGTTGCGGAAATCGCCAGCCGACTCGGTGCCGAGTTTGAGCGCACCCCAGTCGCTCGAGATGCGGCAACCGGTGACCACGATGTCCTCCGAAGGCGTGGCCCGCGTGGCCTTGATGCAAACGGCGTCGTCCCCCGTGTCGATGTCGCAGTCGCTGATCCGCACGCGGCGGCAGGAATCCACGTCGATGCCGTCGTTGTTGCTGTTGACCCGGCTGCGGATCGTCACGCCGTGGATGAGCACGTTCTCGCACCCGAGGTAGTGGCTGACCCAGCCGGGAGAGTTCTGCAGGGTCACGCCGGTCACCTGCACGTCGCGGCAGTCGATGAAACGCACCATGAACGGCCGTCCATCCTCCTCGAAGCCGTATTCCCCGCCGCTTCCGTCAATGATTCCCTGCCCAGTGATGGCGGTCCCCACGGTATCCTCGGCGTAGATGAGGCAGCGGTTGCGCTTCTGCCCGACGGCGTCGGTGAAGCCGCCCGCCACCTCCGGGTAATCCTCGATCCGGGGGCTGCCCTTCAGCGTGCAGCCGTTGTCGAGGTGGAGGGTGACGTTGGAACGGAGGTGGATCGTCCCGATGAGGTAGAGCCCGGCTGGCACGCGGACCGTGCCACCGCCGGCGGCCGCGGCTGCGTCGATGGCTCTCTGCAGGGCCTTGGTCTGGGGTTGGTCGGTGCTGGGGCGCACGCCGTGTTCGGTGGCGGTGGTCATGGTGGGGAGGCTTTGGAATGTGTGGTCGCCGCGGCGCGGAGACACAGCATGTTCCTAACCCGGGCCGCACCCGCGGGCCAGCGGCGGGTGCGAGTAAGGAGGGAATAATTCTCTAAGTTTGCCGGCATTTGGCCGGGAAAAATTGGCATGTATTTGCCACTGTCGCCCTTGGCTGCAGGTGCCACTTCATTCACCCTCGGCCCCACATCCCCCCTATGACACCGCGCCTGCCTTCCCTTCTTCTCCTCGTTGTTGTCTGCTGCTGCTCCGCCTCCGCGGCGCTGCCGACCCAACCGATGCGGGTGGGAGAACTGCCCCCTCCGCCCTTCGACCCTTCCGGCGGCTTCGTCGTCTCGTTTCCGGATGCCCTCGTGGCAGCAGGACGCGGGCCCGATGGCGCCATGGTTCTCTGGACGAACTCCCCGGATGGCCGGCAGCAATGGCAGCCCGCGGGTGGAACGGTGCCGCGCGATGCCGCGGTGGCACGCCATGGCGGCGTGTGGATTCTCGCCGGCGGTGTCGAGAACGGCGCGCCAACGGCGGCGGTTCGCACGCTGAGATTCGACGGGGGCGTTCCCGTTCTTGAGCCTCTTCCGGATCTGCCGTCCGTCATCGCCGGCGCCGCCGCTGCCGTGGTTGGTGAGAAGCTCTATGTTTTCGGCGGAAGCAAGTCGGGCGACATGCTGGCTCCGACGGCCGAGCTTTGGGAACTGGACCTCGGCACGCCCGGTGCGACATGGAACGCCGCCCCGCCGCTTCCCGGGGAGGCCCGGGCCTTCGCGGCCTACGCGGGGCATAGCGGCATGCTCTGCATTTTCGGTGGGACCGACGCCGCGGGCACAGCATTGCGTGACACGTGGGTCTACCGCCCCGTGCCGCTGGAGGGAACAAAGGAGTCCGGCTGGAAGCGCTTGGGCGATGCGCCTGCACCCTTGGCGCGCGGCGCGGCCCTGCCGCTCGGGCAATCGCAGTTGCTTGTCATGGGTGGCGCGCAACCTCTGCTCTTCCACACCGTCACCGATGCGTGGTGCGCCTTCGACGCCTTGCCGCGTCTCGCCGGAACGGCGCTCGCGCGGTCGAAGGACGCGGTGGTGGCGCTGGGCACGGGCGAGGGGGGCGCGCCGGGGGCGGCCGAGCTGTCGACTCCGCGCAGTGTTCGCAACCTCGCGCTGATCGATTACGCGATGATCATCGCCTACTTCGTCGTCATCTTCCTCATCGGCGTCTATTTCTCGCGCAAGCAGGACACGAGTGCCGAGTTCTCGCTGGGCAACCGGCAGGTCAAATGGTGGGCCGCCGGCATCAGCATGTTCGCGACCGGGGCCTCGGCCATCAGCTTCATCGCCATCCCCGCGCTTGCTTTCTCGACCAACCTCGTCTGGCTCTTCCCGCTCGTGGCCATGATCCCGGGGTATTTCGTCACAGCCTACCTCATCTACCCGATGCTCCGGCGGCTCGAGATCGCCTCGACCTACGAATACCTCGAGCGGCGGTTCAGCCGTGCCCTGCGCGTGATCGCGAGCCTCCAGGCCATCATCTTCCAGTCTTTCGTCCGCGCCGCCGTGGTCCTGCTCCTGCCCTCGCTCGCTATCTCGTCGGTCACCGGCATCAACGTCTACACCAGCGTGCTGATCATGGGCGTGGTCACCACGATCTACACCGCGATCGGCGGATTCGAGGCGGTGATCTGGACCGAGGTGCTGCAGGCCGTGCTCATGTTGCTGGCCCCTCTGGCCATCATCTGGGTGTGCATCGCCAGCCTGCCGGGCGGCATGGGCGAGTTCTGGTCCACCGGGCTCGCCTACTCGAAGTTCGACTTCGCCGTGCTCTCGTGGGACCCGACCGTTCCGGCCTTGTGGGTTCTCGTGTTGGGAACCTTCCTCACGGCAACCGTCGCCTCGGCGGGCGACCAGCCGGTCATCCAGCGCGTCTTCTCCGCCCCGCTGCCGGAGGTCCGCAAGGTCAATGCAACGTTCACCATCTGCGGCATCATCATCGGCATCATGACCAATGTGATGGGCATCGCGATTTTCGCCTACTTCCGCGCCCACCCCGAGATGCTCGATCCGCTCTCGCAGAACGACCAGATCGTGCCGCTCTTCGTGACCCAAGCCATGCCGCTGGCCTTCCCGGGCATCGTCATCGCGGCGATCTTCGCCGCTGCCATGTCCACCGTGGCGAGTTCCATGAACAGCGTGGCCACGATCTTCACCGAGGATTTCTACGTTAAGCTGCGTCCCCAGTCCTCCGACCGGGAACGCCTGCTCACGCTGAAGATCGGATCCTACGTGGTCGGCGTCATCGGCACGGTGATGGCACTGCTGCTTGCCGCCCAGGACCTCAAGTCCATGATGGTCGTCTGGAACCAGTTGGTCGCTCTGGTGGGCGGCGGCATCGTCGGCGTGTATTCGCTCGGCATGTTCAGCAAGCGCGCCAACGGCTTCGGGGCGATCTGCGGGGCGATCGCGAGCATCGTGGTCACGGCGCTGGTGCGGATCTACACTCCGCTGCATTGGGGCACCTACATCCCGATCGCCATTTTCAGTTGCATCGTCGTCGGCTACCTCGCCAGTCTTTTGCGTCCGCAAACCAAGGACCTGAAGGGCCTGACGGTCTTCACTCCGTCCGCAGCTTCCGCCTAACCAGTCCAGGATCATGAGCTACTTTCCGAACATCCCGCAAATCGCCTACGAAGGGCCGAAGTCGAGGAATCCCTTCGCCTTCAAGCACTACAACCCCGATGAACTCGTCGAGGGCAAGACGATGCGCGATCACTTGCGCTTCGCCGCGGCCTACTGGCACGTCATGCGCAACCCGCTGGCCGATCCATTCGGCGGCGGCACGGCCCTCATGCCGTGGGACGACGGCAGCAACTCGGTCGCGAACGCCCAGCAGCGCGTCCGCGTGTTCTTCGAATTCCTCGAGAAGACGGGCATCGACTTCTACTGCTTCCACGACCGCGACGTGGCTCCCGAACTGGCCACCTTGCAGGAGAGCAGCGCCGCGCTTGATGCCGTGGCGGAAACGCTGGCCGAGGAACAGGCCCGCACCGGCAAGAAGCTGCTCTGGGGCACCGCGTGCCTCTTCGCCCACCCGCGGTTCGCGCAGGGCGCGGCCACTTCGCCGAGCCTGCCCGTTTACGCGCACGCGGCGGCTCAAGTGAAGAAGGCCCTCGAAGTCACGCACCGCCTCGGGGGAGGGGGCTACGTTTTCTGGGGCGGACGCGAGGGCTATTCGAGCTTGTGGAACACGGACATGAAGCGCGAACTCGACCATCTTGCCGCGTTCCTGCACATGGCTGTGGCGCACAAGAAGGCGATCGGTTTCACCGGTCCCTTCTGGATCGAACCGAAGCCGCGCGAGCCCAGCACGCACCAATACGATTCCGACTCGGCTGCGTGCCTCAACTTCCTGCGCGAATACGGCCTTTTCGACGAGTTTGCACTCAACATCGAGACGAACCACGCGACGCTGGCCGGTCACACCATGCGCCACGAACTCACGGTCGCCGCGGCCGCGGGCAAGCTCGGTTCGGTTGACGCGAACCGCGGCGATGAGCTCATCGGCTGGGACACGGACCAGTTCCCCACCGACCTCTATCTCGCCGTGGACGTCATGCTCGTCGTGCTTGGCATGGGCGGCTTCAAGGCGGGCGGCCTCAACTTTGACGCCAAGCGCCGCCGCGAATCGCACACGCCCGAGGACCTCTTCCATGCACACATCGGCGGCATGGACACATTCGCGCGCGGCCTCAAGATCGCCGCAGCCATGCGGGCGGACGGACGCATCGCCGACTTCGTCAAGGCGCGCTACGCCACGTGGGATTCGCCGCTCGGCCGCAAGATCGAGCAGGGCCAGGCCTCGCTCGCCGAGTTGGAGAAAGTCGCGCTGGCGCAGGATGCACCCGTGCTTTCCTCGGGTGGACAAGAGTATCTGGAGAATCTCGTCAACGAGTTCATCTGATGATCCCCCCGCGGTTCTCCGCCATCCAAATCTTCGCGGCTCTCGCTGCCATGGGCCGCAGTCGGGCGCTTCGGTGCCCTGCTGTCTGAGTCATGCTCAAAGGAATCCATCCCGCCGTCAGCCCGGAACTCCTCAAGACCTTGGCCGAGATGGGCCATGGTGACGAAATCATCCTCGCGGATGCGCACTTTCCCGGGCATTCCGTGAATGCGAGAGTTCTCCGAGCCGATGGTTTGTCCATCGCGACTCTGCTCGACGCCATCCTGCCGCTCTTCGAGTTGGACAGCTACGCACCTCCGCTCGTCATGATGGCTGCGGTCCCGGGGGACACCCTCGACCCCGCTGTCGAGGAGAGTTACCTGCGCGCCATCCGTCTTCACGTGCCTGACGCGAAGCCGCCGGAGCGCATCGACCGCTTCGATTTCTACGACCGGGCGCGCGCCGCCTTCGCCGTGGTCATGAGCGGCGAGACCGCCAAATACGGCAACATCCTGCTCAAGAAAGGCGTCACGCCGACCGCAGTTCCCTGAGCGCAGAAGACTTCGCTGAAACCGAACACTGAAAACTGAACACTTCCGACCCATGAACCCCGTCCTCACCAACCTCCCCAAAGTCGGCATCCGTCCGACCATCGACGGCCGCCTCGGCGGCGTCCGCGAGTCGCTTGAAAACCAGACCATGGCCATGGCCCGCGCCACAGCCAAGCTGATCAGCTCGACGCTGCGGCATCCCACCGGCGAGCCCGTCGCGTGCGTGGTTGCCGACACTTGCATCGGCGGTGTCGCGGAGGCCGCGGCGTGCGCCGAGAAGTTCCGCCGCGAGAACGTCGGTGTCTCGCTCACGGTCACGCCCTGCTGGTGCTACGGGTCCGAGACCATGGACGCAGACCCGCTCACTCCCAAGGCGATCTGGGGCTTCAACGGCACCGAGCGTCCGGGAGCGGTCTATCTCGCCGCCGCGCTGGCCGGACACACCCAGAAGGGCCTGCCCGCGTTCGGCATCTACGGGCACGATGTGCAGGACGGCGGGGACAAGGAAATCCCGGACGACGTGCGGGAGAAGATCCTCCGCTTTGTCCGCGCCGGACTCGCCACCGCGACCATGCGCGGCCGCGCCTACCTCGCCATGGGCGGAACGTCCATGGGCATCGCGGGTTCGATCGTCAGCCCGGACTTCTTCGAGCACTGGCTCGGCATGCGCAGCGAATCGGTCGACATGACCGAGTTCATCCGGCGCATCGACCGGGGGATTTACGACAAAGTCGAGTTCACCAGGGCGCTCGCCTGGGTGAAGACCAACTGCCGCGAGGGCAAGGACTGGAACAGCCCGAAGACGAAGCGCTCCCGCAAACGTGTGAACGCCGAGTGGGAGACCTCGGTCAAGATGGCCCTCATCGCCCGCGACCTCATGGTCGGCAATCCGAAACTCGCCAAGTTGGGCTTCGGCGAGGAGGCGCAGGGACACCACGCCATCGCGTCCGGTTTCCAGGGCCAGCGCCAATGGACCGACCACATGCCCAACGGCGATTTCCTCGAGGCCATCCTCAGCACATCCTTCGATTGGAACGGCCGCCGCGCTCCCTACATCGTGGCGACGGAGAACGACGCCATGAACGGTGCCGGCATGCTCCTCGGTTACCTGCTCACCAACACGGCCCAGGTGTTCGCTGACCTGCGCGCCTATTGGAGCCCGGAAGCCATACGCCGCGTCTCCGGCGAGGCGCCGACCGGCCTGGCCGCCCAGGGGCTTCTGCACCTCATCAATTCCGGCCCCGCCGCCCTCGACGGGTGCGGCCAGCAAAGCATCAATGGGCAGCCGGCGATGAAGCCGTTCTGGGAGATCACCAACGCCGAGGTCAAGGCGTGCCTCGCCGCCACGACATGGCATCCCTCGATCACAGAATACTTCCCCGGTGGCGGCTGGAGCACTCGCTACGTCACCCGTGGCGGCATGCCGGCCACCATGTTCCGGCTCAACCTCGTGCACGGCCTCGGCCCCGCGTTGCAGATCGCCGAGGGCGAGACGGTCGAGCTTCCGCCGAAGACCCACAAGCTTCTCGAGGAGCGCACGAACCCGACGTGGCCGACCACTTGGTTCGTCCCGCGGTTGACCGGGCGCGGCCCCTTCTCCGACACCTACTCGGTCATGAACAACTGGGGCGCCAACCATTGCGTGATGAGCTACGGCCACATCGGGGCCGACCTCATCAGTCTCGCCAGCATGCTGCGAATCCCGGTCTACATGCACAATGTGGATCGCGCGCGCGTGTTCCGGCCCAGCGCATGGGCCGCGTTCGGCACCGACGATCTCGAGGGCGCGGACTTCCGTGCCTGCGCGAACTTCGGCCCGCTCTACTGACCCGGTGCCCGGGGCGCCTTTTGTAGCGGCGGTCTCCGACCGCCGAACGCAACCATCCGCCGGTGGAGACACCGGCGCTCCAGCCGATCCATCTCGTCGCCCGCCGCGTGGCTGCTAAACTGCAGCCTCGCGCCCCGTCGCATGACACGCTTCCTACTCGTCGTCCTCGTCCTTCTCGTTGCCGCCTACTTCGGTTGGCGGCAGGTGCAGCAGCCACCGCCGCCACCCGCGCCGGCGGTGGTGGTTGAGGCGACTCCTGCTCCGACTCCGGAGGCAACCCCCGAACCGGTCGCCACACCACGCGTCGCGCCCGAGGGGATGGTCTACGTGGTCCGTCGCTTCACGGTGTCCACTCCGCAGGGTATTCATGCCTTCACGCCCGGGCGCGAGGTGCGCTTCATTCGCGAGGAGCCCGGCTACTACGTCGTGGCGGACGGCGATGTGGAGGGCCGCGCTCCCCGGCTTTGGTTCACGAGGGATGCAGAGGAGGCCCATGCGCTGCGTGAGGAGCACCTCAGCGCGGAGGAGGTCGCCGCGCGCCTGCTCGAACAATCGCAGCGGCAGGCGGCCGATTTCGAGGCGCGGGAGCGGGCCAAGGTGGACGCTTTTGCGGGGGCCCTGCAGGGCCGGGGCGCCACGCCGGCACCGGCGACCAAGCCTGAGCCGGCGCCCGCAGCGGCATCACCGGCCGAGGCGCCTTCCGGCCCCCTTCGCATCGGGGCGTGGAACCTGGAGTTTTTCGGCAGCCGCAAGGATCCGCCGAGGACGAAGGACGACGTGCAGGCGATCGCGGACTACATCCGGGGCCTCGGCGTGGCGGCGCTCGTGCTGACGGAGGTGGACGGCGAGGGGCCGGTGCACGAACTCTGCCGCCTCATCGGTCCCACGTGGAAGAGCGTCGTCGGCTCGAGCAAAAAGGGCGGCAACGCGTCCGCCCCGGAACAGGCCGTGGCCATCATCTGGGACGACTCGCGGCTCGACTTGGTTTCCGGCGGCGAACTGCGGCAGATGCCGCGCACGCTCGACGGCCTGCCCATCTTCCACCGATTGCCCGTGACGGCCGCCCTGCGCGATCGACGGGGCGGTCCCGATTTCCGCCTCGTGGGCGTGCACTTCAAGGCCGGACGCGACCCCGAGTCCAACCGCAAGCGCCAACTCGAGATCGGGGAGATCCGGCGCTACCTCGACGACCTGCGCGAAAACGACGGCGAGGACCGCGACGTCGTGGTTCTCGGTGATTTCAATTCCGGCGATGACTTTCCCGAGGCCAAGACGCTGACGGCGGGGCGTGAGTTTTCCTACCTCACCAAGCCGGGCGGGGGGACCAGCATCATCCACTTCAACCGGCAGATCGACCACATCGTTCCCGCGTCGGACTTCGACGAAATCCAGGCGGGCTCGTTCGACATCCACAACCGTGAAGGGTTGGCCAACCGCGAGGAATGGCGCAACCGCTACTCCGACCACTTCCCGATCACCGTGGGCGTCAGCCAGAAGCCCGATGACGACCCGGACGCGGCATTCTCACCTCCGGGGGGATAGAAGAGCCTCATCGTTGGCGGACGGTTCTTCTGTAGCGGCGCTGTCCCCAGCGCCGGTGAGTTGCGTCGCCGGTGGGGACACCGGCGCTACAGTGCGATCATTGTGAGCGTGATGACCGACGCCCGATGACGATCCGGAGGCGGCATTCTCACCTCCGGGGGATAGAGAGCCTCACCGTCGGCGGGCGATTCTCCTGTAGCGGCGATGTCCCCATCGCCGGTGGGGACACCGGCGCTACAGACCGATCATCGTGAGCCAGATGCCCGGTGGTGGTCCGGGCGAGGTCGGCTCACCGCAGGACTCTGCTCGAATGAAGCCCCCCGTCCTCTTGGACCATAAGCAAAACCCCGCGCCGTTGCCGGCGCGGGGTTGCTTGATGATCGATGATGGAGCCTGCGGTCAGGGCTGCAGCACGGCCTCGATGCCCAGGAACTGGTTCGTCGAGGTGCGCGGGGTGCTGAAGATCTGACGCGCCGTGCCGAAGGGCACGCCGGACTGATCAACCGCATTGCTCTGCGTCACGGTATTCGTGGTCCACGGACCGGTAGCCAGGTTGGTCGTGGTCCGTCCGATGACCGAGAGGCTCGGGTTGTTCGTCCGGACGATGGCCGTGATGGACAGCAGGTTCGTCGTCAGAGTGGTGACGGACGGAACGCTGTTGTTGTTCGTCGGGCCGCTGGCGCCGCCGACCGCGTAGAGGCTGAGGTTCGTCGTGTTGAGCGGTGCGCCCTGCGCCCAGCTCGTGAACGTCGCCCCTCCATTGTCGTTGCTCCAGAAGACCAAGGGCAGGGTCTGCACCACATTCGAGGGCCCGAGCACCCAGCTGCGGTTCTCGAAGAGGTCGTTCGGGTTGACGATCTCGTAGCCGTTGTTCACGGGGAAGCCGGGGCTGTAGAACTTGTATTGGTTGGTCGTGCCGGGGGCGCCCGAGATCGCGAACTCGCCCACGTAGATGTTCGAGCCGGCGTTGGTCAGGTTGTAGTTCGTGTTGCCGGTCTCGTAGTTCTGCCCGTTGAAGTTGCCGATGACACGGACGACTCCGCCGTTCGTGTTGAAGTTGCCGTTGGCCACCTGCACGGTCATGTCAACCGAGAAGGACACGGGGCGGCTGGCCGGGACGTTGGTCTGGTTGTTCCAGAACACGGTGGGCTCGACCTGCGCGGGAGTCGGGCTGCCGTTCGTGTTCAGGGCGAGCACCAACTGGCGGTTGGGATCGTTCTCGTAGCCGCTGTTGGGCATGCCGACGCTGTAGAATTTGTAGGCGATGTTTTGCCCGTCCAAGCCGGCGATGTTCGAGATCGTTCCGGTGAAGACGCTGTTCGTGCCGGGGGTCAGGATGTTCCCCGAGGCCCCGCTGGTGTCCCAGTTGTTGAACGCGCCGACCACGAGCACATCGTTCGTGCCGTTGTAGTTGCCGAGCGCCTCTTGCACCGACATGTCCACGGAGAAGGTCACGTCGCGGAAGCCCTGGATGTTGTTGTAAAACACCGTGGGGAGGGTGAGGGGAGGCGGGGTGGAATTGGTCCCGACCGCGAAGGTCCGGTCAGGCGAGGTTTCGAGTGAGGCATCGATGGCGAATTTGTAGTTCACCGATGTCCCGTAGAACCCCGGGATGGCAAAGGTGCCTTCGAAGATACCGTTGGTGTCCCCGTCCGAGAGTTCATAAGCGAGATCACCGGGCGTGAACCCGTTCCAAGCGCCCGCGACGGTGACCACGTTCAGGGCCGGGTTGAAGTTAGTTATGGCCGTCTGCACGTTCATGTCCACCGAGAAGGTTACGGTGTTGGTGATGGAGAGCGCCGAGTTGGCCAGCGTGTAGGAATTGATGGGGTTAGTGCCGCCCGAAGTGTAGGGGCCGCCCCAACCGGTGACCGATACGTTCGGGTTCGCCAAGGCATCAAGCGCGCTATCTCCGCCGCCGCTGCCGGAGGAATAAGCATCAAAATAAAGGACGCTGCCCAGATTGGTGGTCCCCAAACTGGCTTTGCTCACCGTGTAGTTGATGGTCGAGGTGCCGTTGGTGTTGGTGGCGAACGTGTAGGCGGTGAGGTTGCCAAGGTTGGTGCTCCAGTTGGTGCCAGTATAGCCCCAGATCTGTGAGCCGCCACCGCCGTTGACCCAAGAACCGATCCAGCGCGTCATGCCGCCAGTCGGGCCGTTGAGCTGGATCGGGCGATTCCAGCCGTTGCCGGTGTTGGTGTTTGTTGTGGCACCCGTCGCTATGCCGATCATCAAGTTGGCCCAGTCGTTAGGAGAGGCGATGATGCCATTGACGGTGAGGTTGAAGATCACGTCGCTGCTCGTGTCGGACACCTCCATCTTCACGATGTCCAAGGTGCCTCCGGCCGTCGGGAGGTTCGTCGCGATGTCACCGATCGCATCCGTGTAAATTGTCGGCTGCGCCAGCAAAGAGCCGGCGGTGAGGCTGAAAACGGCGAAGAACGCGCAGACGCGCACAACGAGGGGGCGGATTTTCATGGGGGGATTGTTTGGTAGTTGTTGCGTAAATTAGCAGGAGCCGCTTGGGGCGCAACGTAAATCTGTCCCGTGGCGCCGCGGCAAGCACCTCCCCGGCTGGGCCGGGGAGGTGACAGATCCCATCCCGCAGCGGGTGGGCGGCTGGTTTTGGCGACACCACAAAAAACCAGTTGACATTGCTCCGCGGTATTTACATTGTGATTACATGAATCAGCCAGAGTTGGCAGTCCGCAGTCCGCAGTCTTCAGGTTCGCAGCTGGCCTCCCGCTCCCTGACTCCCGATGCCTGCTGCCACCGCGCCCGGCGCCCCTTCGATGCCTTCACCATGATCGAACTGCTCGTGGTCATCGCCATCATCGCGATCTTGGCCGGCCTCACTCTCTCCACTCTCGGCTACGTGAACCGCAAAGGCGCGGAATCCCGCGCCCGCGCCGAGGTGGCGGCGCTCTCTACCGCCATCGACAGCTTTTTCGCCGATTACGCGGCCTACCCGGCCTCGAACAACCTTTTCCGCGAACTCACGGGCCACAGCGCGGCGCCCATCAACACCAATCGCAAAGTCTTTTTCGAGCCCCCCGCCAACATCACGACCAACCTGACCACCGGTCCATTCATTGATCCTTGGGGAGCGGCCTACAACTACAACCCCAGCAACCCCGTCAACAACGTTGGCTTCTACGACCTGTGGACAACTGCTGGCGGGAAAACCAACCAGCGCGACTGGATACGAAATTGAGCGAGGTGCTTCCAGTCGTTAGTCGTCAGTCGTCAGCAGGAAGAGACTGCGGCCACGCCTGGGTTCGCGCGCTGGGCCGCATTCTTCATTACCGCTCGACTCGTCACTCGCCACCCGTCACTCGTCACCGCGCCCGCCGCGCGGGCGCCTTCACCCTTCTCGAACTTCTCATCGTCATCGGCCTTATTGCCGTTCTCATGGGGCTGACCCTTCCTGCTTTGCAGGGCCTCTTCGGTGTGGCCGGTCGGCGGGGCGGGGTGAACGTCCTCGCCGGCGCGATGGAGCAAGCCCGCCTGATCGCTATCCAGCACGGTGTGTCCTCCTACGTGGGTTTCCCGATGGCTTTGGCCGACAAGGAGACGGCCTGGAACTCGGTGATTGTGTTCCGTGAGACACGTGCCGATGAGCGAGCGACCAACCCGGCGCAGTTCGCGGTGATCAGCCGGTGGTTGCGTTACCCCACCGGCGTTTTTGTTGATCCCGGGACCATTCCTTCTGCCACCGTGAGCATTACTAACCTTCCGCGCTTAGCCAACCAGCCCGTCACACAGGTGTCAGCCGTCCAATTTGACCGTTTCGGCAAGCTCCGGCCCGAATCGCCCCTCCGGATCCATGTGGGTGAGGGTGTCGTGCAGGGATCCACGGTCCGGTTCCGGCCGACGACGAACAATTTCAACGCCCTCAATATCCTCCCGCTCACCGGGCGCGTCAAAATCACCGACGGGGTCCTCGGCGAATGAAAACGTCACAGTTTCCGACGCGCACGCGCAACGCACGGGCTGCGGGCACTCGGGCTTTCCCCTGCCTTCCTTCCCCCGTCCCCCGCTCAACCTCTGCCGCTTCGCCCCAGCGCTCCGCTTTCAGCCTCGTCGAAGTCGTCATCTCCATCGGCATCTTTGCCTTCGTTATCGTCGGGATCGTGGGACTGTTTCCGGCCGCCCTGCGGGTGCGGTCCGAGTCCGCCCTCGACACCCGGGCCGCCATGATCGCGCAGCAATTGATGGCTGCGGTGGATTCCTCGTCCAGCCTGACCAACGTGGTTGTGCCCACCGGGGCCTACACGGGGAACCCGGCGACCCGGACGGTCAATGTCCTGCAGAGCAATTTCCCCACGGTCCTTGGCTACCAGTCGCGCAGCACCTTTCCGTTCTGGTATTTCCGGACGGCTCCCAACAGCTCCTGGACCAATGCCGGGGGGAGTGACCAAGAAATCGCGCAGTCAGCCGCCAATGAGATCACCACCTTGGTGCGCATGTCGGCCACCACCAACAATCTCAACAACCTGGCACAGATCACGATAGAAGTGCGCTCGCCGGCCGCCTTGTCCCTCTCGAATTCCCGCGTCGTCACATTCACCACCCTGCGCCCGCTGCAATGAAGACGTCGCCACCCTCCTCATCGCTCCCCGCCCGTCATGGGGTGGCCGTCGGAGGCTTCACCCTGATCGAGTTGCTGGTCTCATCCGCCATCCTCGGCATCGTGATGTTCATTCTGCTCTCGACGCTCACGACGTCCCTGTCGTTGTGGCGGACAACCGAGGCAAGTATCTCGTCCGACCGCGAGGGTCGCTCGGCGAACCTCCTGCTCGCCCAGGATCTTGCCAACGCCGTCATGCCCACGAACCCGGCCCTCTGGCCGCAGGTCACCCCGAACTCGCTGCGCTTCCTCACCCTCCGTTCGCCGGAGTATCAAGGAGCCACCAACGGCGTCGGTGACCTGTGTTTCGTGGAGTATCGGGTCGGGCCCGACACCACCAGCAGCACGACCAACTTCGTTGCGCTGACTCGCAACTTCGTGGGGAGCACGGCTACTTATGCGGCGCTCAAGAATGGCAACTTCCCGACGGTTGACGCGTCGCGGGCCCAGTTGCTTGCGGCCAACGTGGTCCCGAACCGCCGCGTCCTTTATTATAACAACGACATCACGGACGCCTATTTCAACGCCCTCGGCACAAACGGCCTTCCGGTCACCGCCAACGCCCGTCCGGCCATTATCGACGTGACCATCTCCACCGCCGACGAGGAAGGCGTGCGCACTCTCGACATAACCAACAAGCAGTTGCGGAGCGGGGGGTATTTCTCCTTCCGTGTCGCTCTGCCCAGACCATGAAGAAAACCCCCAACTGCCCACACGAGGAAAAGGGCGCCGTGCTCGTCACGACGCTCATCGTCCTCACCGTTCTTGCGGTCGTTGCCGTCGCTTTCATGCAGAGCAGTTCGATGGACCAGCTCGCCTCGCGCAGCGTGTCCGGCGCCTACCAGGCCCAGTTGATCGCCGACGCGGCCGTCGGGGTCGCGCGCGGGGAGGTGGCCCGCCTGATCCAGCGCTACCCGGATTCCGCCACGGTCTGGCAGAACATCGGGGGAGGTCAGACCAACGAGGCCACCGTTCTCTATGTGCGTGCCGACGCCAACAACACCAGCACCAACGCCCGGCCCGGCCAGTCTGGCGCCGAGGTGGCCTTCCTCGGCTACCCGCTCGTCTCCCGCACAAATACGAATCCGCTGACGCTTCCTGTCCTGGCGACCAACATGCCTTTCACCACGGCCAATCGGGAGATGGTCAACCTGAACGCGACAAACTCCAGTCGCTCGAACGCCTTCATCGGCCAACGCTCGATGACAAATCCCGGCGCACCAGTCGCCGCCGCCGACTGGATCTACATCGGGCGGAACCCCGGCCCGACCAACACCACCAATCCGCCGATTGGCCGGTATGCCTACTGGGTTGAGGACGAGAGCTTCAAGGTCAACGTCAATACCGCTACCAACGGGGCCCGGGGCACCAGCACGAACATCGGTCCCGACGGCGTCCGCTTGGACGGCTCGTGGCAGAGTTCCTCCAACGCCGCCGTGCGCGCCGCCGCAGCCGCCACCGTGGTGTCGGATCGCGGAACCAACGCATCCTTCTTCCCGACGGCCGGCTCGGCTGCCGTGGCCGCGGGCTTGCCCGATTCGCGCTCGGCTGACGAGTTCCGCTTCCTCACCACCGCGCACTCCGCCGGTCTCGACCTCTCCCGCGGCGGATTCCGGCGTTTCAACCTCAACACCATCACCAACGGCGACAAGCGCACTGCTCTCAACCGCGTCATCACCGCGATAACCAACTCCAACGCAGCCCCGCTATTCGGCCAGCGGTTTTACCGCACCAACAACAACGTTTTGGGCATCAACGACACCAACGCCGTCTCTACGAACCACGCGGCCATCTACCTCCAGAAGATCGCGGCGAACATCTACGACTACCTCGACAGCGACGACCAGCCGACCATCATCAATAACGACGCCACCTACACCCTGCGCACCGGGCGGCCGACGGAGCCGATCTTCGCCGTCGGTGGAGGATATGACGGCAGCAATTCCATCGCGGCTTTCGGCGTCGAGAGTTTCCCGCGTCTGCAGGAATGGGCCATGCACGCGAGGGTGTGGCGGATGTCCTACAGCAACGGCCCCGACAGCCGCAGCAATTTCGGGTTTGTGCACAACGCCACCAACCCCACCGCGAATCCCACTCGGGCTGACTACGAAATCTGGCTGGACTACTACTTCGAGTTTTACAACCCCGGCACGCGAGACATCACGGTCAGCAATGCGTTCATCACGCTCGACAAGTTGCCGGCGTTCGACGGCGGCGGGTCAGGGGATGCACTCGCCAACGAACGCTCGATCACCAACATCCCGTTGAATGCCACCTTCCCCGCGGGCCGGGTCACGATCCTCTCCACGGCACCCATCGGGGAGGACAGCTTTTCGAGCAGCAGCTCCGGAGGCATCATCACCAACCGGGCGGACGTCGTTTATCTGACAGTTGCCGATACCAACCGCAAATTCACGGGCTTCACCACCAATATTGCAGTGCAAACTTACGACCCTGTCGGCGACAACCGGGTTCCGCCGAATCCGAACTTCAATCGCCTTTTCCAAGTCTCGATGAGGACCGGTCCCCAGACCAAAGGCTCCATCTTGATCGGAAACGACGCTGGCATCTTGGAAAGCTTTGTCGGGCTTCCATTCAACGCCCAGACTAACCCCAACGTCAGCGGTATGGCACTGAGGATCGGAAGCGGCTGGATCCGCAATGGGCTGATGACCATCGGCGATGGCAACAACGACAATGTGCGTGCGGCGAGCCTTTTTGGGAACAGTAATGACGGCAACGCCCGCCCTTCAGCCACCGAGGGCGATCCGCGGGCACTGAACGATCAATTGGAGTTCTTCAACTTTGCGACGAGCAACGCTGACCGCGACCAGACGCGCTTCTATGTCGCCGTCACCGGCAACTCGGGGCTCCCCGAGAACTCGACATTCGGCAGCCTCAACACCAATTACGTGTGGGCGACGAACTGGACGGACTACACGCCTTGGCAGCCGAACTCGAACAATGCCCCGCTTTTCGTCCGAAACAGCCCCATGCTCAGCGTCGGTGAACTCGGCCACATCACCGATCCGGCCCGGACGCTTGGCTCCTCCGGCAACATCGCCCGCTCGCGGGGAGGCGGGAGAACATTCCGGATCGGGCAGCCCGAGTTGACCAACGCGAACAGCCCCTGGCGCCAGGCCTGGTATACAGGAAGCCAGACCAATGCCAGCCGCACATGGACGTCTTGGCGTCTGGCCGACATCTTCACCGTCACCACAAACACGAACGTGGCCATCCGCGGCCTGGTCAACCCGAACGGCGCCCTGCGTGACAACGGCGCCGCCCTGCGCGCCGCCCTCTTCGGACTTACCTTCCTCCCCGTCACCCCCGAAGGCGCCTCCTCCCTTGCGGGACGGGGAGCCAACGTTAGCAACGTGGTCAGCAATGTGGTGGCCCGCCTCACCAACGGTGCCGCGTCAGGCTTCGGCGCCGGGACCTTTAACCCGTTCTGGGAGCGTGGCGAGATCTCGGAACTGGCCGTCCTCAACTCATCCGCCTCGGGCACCGTGGCCGGTGGTGCGGTCATGTCGAACGCATTCGACCGTGGCCGCGAAGAGTTGGTGCGCCGCTCCATCGAGATGATTACCACGCGTGGTAGCGTCTTCACGGTCTATGCCGTCGGCCAGTCGTTGCGCGTCACCCCCAACTCAACTAATGTCACCGGCACGGTGACCGCCAAGAGCACCTTCGAGATCACTCCGCAGTTTGCGATCGGTGGAACGAATGACGCTTTTGATCTGGCCAATGCCAACGCTGTCACCCGGCGTTTCCTGCCCCCCACCAACTACACCACCAAGGTCATCTCCACGTCCTACGATTAGGCCCGGAGATTGACTTTTTTGGCGGCTTCCTTTCCCTCTCTCTTCATGATGATAAAGACGTTCGTCCATTCCGTTTGCGCCATCACCTTGCTGTTCTCGATCACCGTTTGCTCGGCCCAGACCAGCCCGGATGGAGTGGTGGGGGTCGGGGCCAGCGAAGTGCCCAAGGCCCAGTTGAGGCTGTTTGTCTTCCCCTTCGACGACTCCTCTCCGGCGCTCGTGGCCCGCGCCCAGGTCAAGGGCATGGAAGCACCCGCGGTGGTCGCCTCCGCGCCGGCCGGACGCAGCTCTGCTGAACCGGGCTACGTTGATTTTCCCGCCGGCGATGGCGGCTACGAGGTGCTCGCGGGGGACAAACCCGTCGCCACCGGCCCCCTGCGGCTCGCGCCCAACCGCGCTTACACCATCGTCGCTTGGCAGGGTGGAGACCGCGCCTGGCAGGCCAAGCTGTTTTCGGATGATTCGGCGTCTTCCGCGCGTGCTATGCGTGTTCTGAACTTCGTTCCCGGCCGCAAGTCGGTCGTGAGCGCCGGCGAGGCCGAGCCGGCCGCCGTGCCTGCCGCCACCGTGCAGGAGGTCCAGGTTCCGGCCAAGACCCTCGATATCCGCGCCCAAGTCCAAGACCCCGCAGGCGGCGCTCCTTTCCAGACCTCCACCGCATTCGACTTCTCCCAGGCCGGAAGCGGCTACCTGCTGATCGCACCCGACTACCGCGGCAAGCCGGACATCAGAATGGTTCCCGGCGGTTTCGTCACCGCGACCGCCGAGGTTGCGGCGGCCGCCTCGGCCCCTGTGGCGCCGCCCAGCGCCTCGGACATCCAGAAAGAGGCTCAACAGACCCGTAAGCGTAGCCTGGCCTACCTCAAGCAGGCCCTCGCCGATCTGGAGGCCCTGCAAGCCGGACCGAATCCTCCCCCCAACGCCGACGCCATCCGGCGGGAGCTCCAGCAGCAACTCAAGGCCGTGGACCAACCCGCGGCTCCGGAGCCTGCTCCCGCCGCCCCTCGGGGAGCTGCGGCCGAGGCCGCGAGGTAGGGCCTCACCCGGCTTGACGAATCGGAAGGGCGCGCCGCTTACGCCTCCAACGGTCCGCGAAAGCTCAGGTTTTATGCTCGCGTGTCCCGTGCTGGCACGCGACTTGCTGTATTCTTGTCCGAAAAGGACCGCTCCGGCACCCGTTTCTCCTCAAGCCGACCGTTACAATCCCGTCACGGCCGGATATTTGGGTTGAAGCTGGGTCCTTCCCGGCCCACGTTTCACCAGCACCGTCGAACGCCCACCCATCCCAATCATGACCACCACCCGCCCCGCCCTCCGACTCCTCGCCGCTGCTGCTCTGGCGTCCTGCCTCAGCGCCACTGCTCACGCCCAACAGACATTCTTCAACTTGGCTGCCGGCAACTACTCGCAGGATTTCTCGAGCATAGGAGCATGGTCGAACAGCTACGCTGGCGGGACAGGGGCTGAAAACTGGCGGGTGGCCACCAGCGTGGCCTCCTCTCTGGTCACCAACGTCAACGTCTTTACCACCGCCACAAGCGGAGGCGTGCAAAGGGGCACGAACTCCATGGTGTTCCTCGCCACCGGCGCAAACACCGGCGGCACGGATCTGCTCCTTAACTTTTCCGGGCGCACATCGGGAATAATGAGCTTCAATTGGAGCAAGATCGCCAACACGCCTAACGAGACCAACGCCCGTTCCTCAGATCTGAAGGTGCAATACAGCACGGACAATGGAACCAACTTCACGGACATTACCAACTACGCTATCCCCCGCATCAACAACAACAGCACTCCGGAAAGCGGCAGCCTGAATTTCTCACTGCCCTCCGCGCTTTCCGGCCAACCCCAAGCCGTGCTGCGCTTCTTTTTCTGGAACAACGGGCAGGTCGGCGGTGCAGGCAATCGCCCCAAATGGAACATCGACGACGTCTTGATTACGTCGTCGGGTGCCGCCACCGCCCCGGTTGTGACCTCCTTCTCTCCGGCGACTGGTGCGGCAGGGACCTCGGTGACCATCGGCGGTTCGAATTTCACCGGCGCCACCAACGTCTCGTTCAATGGCGTGGCAGCTACTTTTCTCTTCAACAGTGACACCAGTATCACCGCTTCCGTTCCCGTTGGTGCCTTGAGTGGTCCGATTTCGGTCGCCAGCACCAATGGGACGGGCCTGAGCAGTAGCAATTTCCTCGTGCCTACGCTCTCTGTCATCCTACCGGCCACCATCAACGAAGGTGATACCAGCTTCGGCGAGGTCACGCTTAACGAGACAAACGCCTCGGACATCAACGTGACCGTGACCAGTTCAAGCACGAACGATCTCGTGATCGACCCTGCGCCTATCGTCATCTTCGCCGGCCTTACCAACGCCTTCTTCAATTTCACCGCACCGCTGGATAGCACGATCGACGGCGACACCAACGTGACCGTGACACCCTCCGCGGCTGGTTTTGCCTCCATCCCCGACACCATCACAGTAGTCAATGTGGACGCGGTGAAGATCCCGCTGACCTCGTTCTCCACGAACAGCTACATTCAGAATTTCGACAGCCTCGGCACCACCACGGTCTCCAATGTTGTTTCGCTCACCAGCGGAGTGCAGACCAGCTTGGGGACCGCCATAAGCACCAACCTGAACGGATGGTTCGCGGCCAAGATCGCCGGTAGTGCTGGTATCCCGAACGTGGTGGCCGATAACGGCAGCAGCTCCAGCGGAGCGGTCTACAACTACGGCACAACTGGTGCCACGAACAGGTCGCTGGGCGGGCTCGCCAGTGGCAGTCTGACTCCCGCGTTTGGCGCATTGGTGGTAAACAACACCGGATCCACCATCAACTCCATTATCCTCAACCTCACGGGCAAATTCTGGCGGCCCTCGGCAGCCAACACTAACTCACTCAACTTCGCCTTCGGCGTCGTGGACGGAGTCAGCGTCAACAACAACAACTTCCTCACCACAGCCTCGGCCACCAATCTCTCGCTAGCGAACATAGTCGGTCCGGTGGTTGCTACCACCAACGACCAGACTCCCCTGGACGGCAACCTTGCCACCAACCAAGTCTTGATCAGCAACGTCGTCATTCCAGTGAGTTTGGCGCCCGGCGAGACGATGTTCTTCCGCTGGCAAGATTTCGACAACGTGAATGCCGACGCCGGCCTCGCCATCGACGACCTCAGCCTGACCGCGTCAACTAACCTTGCCGCTCCGTCGGTTGCCGCGGTCACCGTCAATCCGTTTGCCCTCGCCCAGGATCAGGCCCAGATCGCCTCCTCGGTTGTTTCCGAGGGTGGCTCAACCCTGACGGCCCGAGGCTTCGTCTATTCCGAGAGCTTCTTCAATACGAACCCGGTCATCGGCGGTCCGAACACGACGGCGATCACGAACACACCGGCCGAGGTTGGTGCCTTCACCAACACGATCACCGGCCTCCTCGCCAGCACGGCCTACACAGTTCGTTCCTTCGCCATCAATGCCCAGGGCACAAACTACAGCGTCGGGACGACCTTCAATACACTCGCGCCCAACCCGGCCTTCAGCGGGGTCTACACCCAGAGCTTCGACGGCCTGACCAATACGTTCTTCCCGAACGGTTGGCGCTGCCTCTCGACCAGCAACGTGAACAACTATGCGGGCGATTGGAACAGCACCAATGCTGTGGCCGTGGGCTTCTACGGCCGCACCAACATCCCCGGCATCCTCGGCTACCTCCACGGCAACGCGACTGGTATCCTCAGCAATCGCCTGACACTGGTGAACAACACAGGTGGAACACTGACCAACCTCTGGGTGTCTTACACCGGTGAGGTCAATGTGCTGAATCCCACCAGCAACACCCGCTTCCCTGAGTGGACCGTGGTGGTGGACGGGCAGACCAATAGCGCCCTCTTCTACTCCACCGCGGGCGGCGTCAGCTCGAACCTCGTGGCGGAGATCACCGGGCTTAGCATCACGAATGGCGGTAACATCATCATCTCGTGGTCGTCCGATCGCGGCGCTGGCACCGGCTCGTCCCGCATGATCGGCATGACGGATGTCCGCGTGGCGACCAACGCGCCGCCGATCGGGACCCCGACCATCAACGTGAGCGGTTCGCTGACGAACTTCACCACCACGGTCGGCACGGCCTCCGCCTCGCAGTCCTTCACGGCCTCGGGCACCAATCTGGTTGGCGACATCGAGGTGTCGACGCCGGCCTTCTACCAAGTGAGTGTGGACAACACGAACTTCTCGGGGGCCTTGAACCTGGCGCCGTCCGGCGGCGTGGTGACCAACACCTTGCTCTACGTCCGCCTCGCCGCGAACGCACCGGTCGGCAGCCCCGCCGGTAACGTGCTGCTCGGCAGCACCAACGCCGCGATCCAGACGGTGCCGGTGACCGGCACGGTCTTCAGCACCTACACGGCATGGCTCAATGGTGCCCCGACGAACAATGCCAACCTGCTCAAATACGCCATCGGCGGCGCGAGCAGCCCGACGGCGACGGACGGCACGGCGCCCGCCACGGCAGTGACCAGCAGCAACCTGTCCATCACCGCCATCGTGCGCACGAACGACCCGGCCCTCGACGTCATCGGCGAAGGCCTGACCAACCTGAGCGTCGGTCCTTGGAGCACGAACGGCGTGACCCAGACGGTCTCGACGAACCAGGCGGGCGTGCCCACCGGCACCGAGCGGCAGATCTTCAGCATCCCGCGCGGCACGAACACCAGCCAGTTCCTCCGCCTCGACAGCATCCTGCAGCCGTAAGCGGCACGGACCACGCATAACGAAATGTGCAGAGCGGGGAGCAATCCCCGCTCTGCCTTTTTTGTCATGGAGGCCCAACAGCCTCCTGTAGCGCCGGTGTCCCCACCGGCGTGCGGTGCGCGCCCACGGCGACTGAAGTCGCCGCTCCGTCATGGGCCGCCGGAGCGGCTGCTTCAGCTGCCGCCGACCGCCACCGCCAGACCGGAGTTCTGGCCACACAGGGCGCAATGCGGACTGCTTGCCCGTGCTGGGGGTTCGTCCTAATTTGACGCGGTGAAGCAATACCGTCCGGACGTCGAGCGCCAGAAGTGGCTTTACTCGATGGAGAAGTCGCGCGCGATCATGCGGCGACGCCAAGGCAAGCTGCCCGGACCTGACCCGGCCAAGAGGCCGATTCCCGACAACTCCGAGCCATGGCTGCCCGGCGGGGTGCGCTCGGTGGCCGGCGCGCTCTGGATTTCGGACCGGATCAAGGAGGACATGCAGCGATGGGGAGTCAAACCTCCGACGACCTGATCCGGCGCCTTGCGGGGGAGTTCCGGGTGCTCACGCTCGGGGGCGTGGCCGTCATCGCCACCGGGCTGAGCCGCAACACCTTCGATGCGGACATCTGGGTCGAACCGTTCTCGTCGCCGGCCAACTGGGCCGGGCGCCTGGCGCCTCTGATTTATGATTCGGGGGCCGCGAAACCCGTGGCCATCGGATCGTGGAAAAGTATTGAGAGGGAGAACCTGGCCGGGGTAATCGGGCGCGACAGGGTGATCCGGATCAACGGCTTGGAGCGTCCACTGGACATTTTCCGCGAACCCAACCAGCTCGAAATGGACAGCTTCGACGAAGTGTGGGAGCGGGCTCGACCGATGGACGACGGCACCCGGCTGCCGGACGCGATCGATCTCCTGGTCAGCAAGGAGGAGACCGGGCGGACATCATCTTTCTGGAGGGCAAGATCGAGGCGGACTACCTGGAGCGATTGCCGCGCGCCGATCCGGCCGAGGCAAGCCGCATGTTTGCCCGCTTCCTTACGCCACGGGTGGCGCAGTGTGCCCTCGATCACCCGGATCAGTCGGTGCGGGAAATGGGGCGTGGGTTCCTCGAGGAGTTGAGTGCCGACGGCGATCCGTATGCGGCAGAAATCCTGCGCGTGCGGTTCCCGGGTGTTTGACGGCTGATCGCTGGGAGCTTGCATGCGGCGCGGTGGACCCACGGCCCTGGGGGCAGCGCCGCAACAGCCAGATCCGCAGCCTGTAGCGCCGGTGTCCTCACCGGCGTGTGGTGCGCGCCCACGGCGACTGAAGTCGCCGCTCCGTCAATCCGCAGGCGCCCAATCCTCAATTACTTCGCCGACCAGACGTCGCCGGGGCTGAGGGCGGAGCGGATGTCCTTGTCCAGCCACAGCCGCCGCCTTGTCTCCGCGCAGGAACGCGTCCCAGAACGCCGTGCTCGTCGCGAGGATGGTGCGATGATGGGCGGAGTTGCGTGGCTCCTTCCTGGCCCGCTCAGCGGCATCCGTGAACACGTGGTGTTGTGCGCCATCGAGGACCAGCTCGAAGGCCTTGCCGTTCGACGGCAAGGCGCGGAAAACCTCGCGGCGTTGCTCGGGCGTGGTGCTGGCGATCCACTTGGGCGAGCCGTCGCGGGTGCCGGTCATGGCCAGCCAAGGGATCCGCACCGCGCCGAAACTCTCCTCGGGCGACATAAGCGCGGCGGGACTCGGGCTCATGGGCATGGCGGCAAGGATCCGCGGGTCGGCGAGGCTGCGTCCGCCCGGCAAGGCCTCGCCCCCGAGCGCCTGCGTGGTCTTGGCCCCGAACGAGTGCCCGGCCAACCCGATGCGGCGCGGGTCGAGGTCGCGCAGGACGGAGGCGCGCGGCGGCGGGTTTTCCAGGGCGTCGAGCACGGCGGTCACATCGGCGGCGCGGGCGATGTAGTTCTCGACGCTTGCCGCCCGCTTCAGGGCGAGCAAGGCCGCCACGGCCCACTTGCCTTGCCACACGGAGGAGTCGGATCCCGGGTGCTGGAGGAAGATGACGGCATAGCCTCGCGCCGCCCAATGACGTCCGAGGTAACCGGCCGTGTCGCGCGAACCGCCGAGGCCGTGGCTGAAAAGGATGACGGGGAGGGGACCGCTGGTCCCGGTGGGACGATAGATTCTCGCCGGCACGTCGTGCCGGTCGGTCTTGAAGACGAACTCCGAGTTTTCGACTCCGCGCAGGGGAGTCAGTGGGTCGTAAGCCCGGACCGCCGCCGGAGCGAGCACGAGCAGGAGAAGCGCGGTGAGGCGCATGGATTTCATGCCCCATGAAACCCCAGCGGCTCCTGGATGTCGTGCACGGGTTTTCGGCGCCCCGGAGCTGCCGACCGGCGGACCGCCCCCGCCAGCCCGGGTAGGGCGCGGCCTCCGGACGCGCCGGGACCACAACACCCTGCATTCTCCCTCGGCGGACGGCTTCCTACCGTGTAGCTTGCCGCGCGCGTGGAAACGATCGGCAGCATTCTGCAGGGCTTCCTTGGAATCGCGGTGTTCCTCGGGATCGCCGTGCTTTTCAGCGAGAACCGCCGCGGCATCCAGTGGCGCGTGGTCGTGGCCGGGCTGGCCTTGCAGTTCGTGCTCGCCGCCGTGGTCATCCACCTGCCGCCGGTGCGCATCGCGGTCGAATGGGTCGGCATGCTCTTCGTCAACTTCCTCGCCTTCACCACCGAGGGCACCCGCTTCCTCTTCGGTTCGCTGCTCAACGAGGAAGCGCACGGCATGATCTTCGCTCTCAGCGTGCTTCCTTCGATCGTCTTCTTCTCGGCCTTCAGCGCAGCACTCTACTACCTCGGAATCCTGCAGAAGATCGTCTTCGGCCTCGCCTGGCTGGTGTCGAAAACGATGGGCCTTTCCGGACCCGAGACGCTCTCCGCCTCGGCCAATGTCTTCCTCGGACAGACCGAGGCCCCGCTGCTCATCCGTCCCTGGCTGGCCGGAATGACGCGCTCCGAGGTGCTTTGCGTGATGATCGGGGGCATGG
>CAZSUJ010000010.1:0-65229 GCA_964609925.1 uncultured Chthoniobacter sp.
CCCGATAAAGCCCCACCCCAAGCAAAGCCCGGAGCGCCCGCCGCTCCGGGCTTTTTGTTGCGGAACCATTGACCGAAATCAGTTCATGGACAACACTCACTCCATGAGAACGACAGTTACCACGAAGAACATGGTAACCATACCAGCAGAGTTATCTAGGCGTCACAGTGTTAAGCCCGGATGCAAGCTGGATTGGGAGAGCGTGAGCGACTCGGAAATTCGTGTCCGGGTCATCCCCAAACGCGGCGAGTTGGCGCGGCAGGTCATGGGACGAGCGGCCAAGTGGTCGCCCGAGCGCGACTCAGTGACGGAATTGGTGGCGGAACGCGCAGCCGAGGGTTGATCAATGCCGCACCTGCTCGATACGTCGGCCTTGCTCGCCCATTGCCGCAACGAGAAAGGCTCCGACCGGGTGCAGGAGTTGTTCGATGAGGACGACGAGCAGATTCTTCTCTGCAGCATTTCCCTGCCTGAACTCACGCGACGACTGCGTGAGTTGGGCGCGGATGAACGCGGCATCTCCGACCTCGTGGCGCATTACAAGCAACTGGTCGATGAAATCGTGCCCGTGGATGGATCGATTGCGGAACGCAGCGATGATGTGATCCGTGCCGCGACAGCGCGAATCCCGCTGGTTGATGCTCTCATCGCCTCAGCCGCACGAAGCCGCGATGCCGTATTGGTTCACCGCGATTCGCACATGCGCGCCATCCCCGCAAAAATCGTTCGGCAGCTCGACCTTGATGCTGACCTTTGACTTCACCCTTCAGCATTCTAAACTCAGCGTTTTTCCTCCATGGCCTACCTCAACGAGAACTACTTCAAACTCAAAGCCGGCTACCTTTTCCCCGAGATCGCACGACGTGTTAAGGCCTTCGGCGAAGCGCACCCAGACGCGGCCGCGCGCGTCATCCGCTGCGGCATCGGCGACGTGACCGAACCGCTCCCCGCCGCCTGCATCGAGGCGTTGCACGCGGCGGTGGACGAGATGGCTTCGCGCGAGACCTTCCGCGGCTACGGCCCGGAGCAGGGTTACGACTTCCTGCGGCACGCCATCGCGCAGCACGACTTCCGCGACCGTGGCCTGGAGATCGAGGACGACGAGATCTTCGTGTCCGACGGGTCGAAGTGCGACTGCGGCAACATCCTCGACGTCTTCGGACCGGGCAACCGCGTCGCCGTGATGGACCCGGTCTATCCGGTTTACGTGGACACGAACGTGATGGTCGGGAACACCGGCGACGCCGACCCGTCCGGCGCCTACGCGGGCCTCATCTATCTGCCCTGCACGGCGGAGAACGGCTTCGTCCCGTCCATCCCGGACGAGCCGGCCGATCTCATCTACCTTTGCTATCCGAACAACCCGACCGGCGCGGTGGCCACGCGGGCGCAGTTGGAGGCGTGGGTCGCCTACGCGCGTGAACACCACGCCATCATCCTCTTCGACGCGGCCTACGAGGCCTACGTGACCACGCCCGGCGTGCCGCATTCGATCTACGAGATCGAGGGCGCCAGAGAGTGCGCCATCGAGTTCCGCAGCTTCTCGAAAAACGGCGGCTTCACCGGTCTGCGCTGCGCTTTCACCGTCGTGCCCAAGACGCTCCTGGCGCGCACGCGCGACGGCGACCGCCGTCCGCTCCACCCGCTCTGGCTGCGCAACCACACGACGAAATTCAACGGCGTGTCCTACCCGGTGCAGCGCGCGGCCGAGGCGGTTTATTCCCCGCAGGGCCGCCTGCAGGTGGACGCGCTCGTGGATTTCTACATGGGCAACGCCCGCATCCTGCGCGAGGCCGTGGCCGGCGCCGGACTGCGTGTGTTCGGCGGCGTGGACGCGCCTTACATCTGGGTGCGCGGACCCGAGGGTGTGCCGAGTTGGGGCATGTTCGACTTCCTCCTCCGCGAGGCCAACATCGTGACCACCCCCGGCAGCGGCTTCGGCGCTGCCGGCGAGGGCTATTTCCGCATCTCCGCCTTCAACAGCCGCGAGCGCGCGCAGGAAGCCGCGTCGCGCCTCGCCTCGCTCGACTTCTCCCGCGCCTCATGAAACCGATCGCCGTTCTCCTCGCCGGACTCGTCGCCGCCGCCGGACTCTCCGCCTGCGCCAAGGACCCCTACGAAGACCCGATGTATACCCTCCAGCGCGACCTCCGCCACCAGAACCAGGCGTGGGACACGCGGATGGAGCGCCGTGCCATGCGCCGCGAGGCGCGCGACGAGCGCTACGAGTCGTGGTTCAACAGCGTGATGGAGTGACGGACCTCAGAACCCCTGCGCCACGCGCTGGAGTTCGGTTTGGAAATCCATGATGTCCTTCTGCGTCGGGCGGTAGCCGGGCTTGGTCGGGTTGAGCCCGAGCCGACCGGTCTGGTCGAGCAGCCAATCCGCCGTCTCGCCGTCGGAGAACGTCACGCGTCCGCTGGCCAGCGCGTGGGGCTTGGTGATCGTGTCCATCGTGACGTTGACGCCACCCGTCGCCGCGCCCGCCTCGGCCCGCGCATGTTCGCCCTCCTCCTTCGCCGCGGCGAGGCGCTCGACCGCCTCAGCCTGCTTCGGCTGCTCCTTCAACTGGAGCTTGAGATCGTCCACGAGGAAGCGCACGTCCATGTAAGTGAGGGGAACGTCGCACTCGTCCTTGAGGCGCCGTTGCACGTCCGCCAGCGTCGCTCCCTCCGCGATCCAGCCGGCAACGAGCTTCTCTTGTTCCGCAGTGAGTTTCATGAATGCGGAAGGTAATCGCTCCACGTCGGACTGCAAAGACCGACCGTCGGGGCTTGAACATTCGGCCGCATGGCTTAATGGAATCCGCATGAACCGGAGGAGCAGGACCATCGCCGCGCTGGCGGCTGCGGCTGCGCTCGGGACCGCCGGGTGTGAGAATTTCAGCGCCACCGAGGCGGGACTGCTCGCCGCGGGCCTGGCCGGGGCCGCCACCGGGATCGCGCTCGGCACCACCGGCGTGCCAGCCTCTTCCGCCGTGCCGATCTCGCTCGGCGCCGCCGCGGGCGCGGGCGCCCTGGCCGTGGCCGCCACGAACATGAGCGTGGGACGCGACCAGCGTCTCTTCGCCGAGCAGCGCGGACAGATGCTCGTGGCCCAGGCGCGCGAGCGCGGCATGAACGACATCCCGCGCTACATCCTCGTGGACACCGTCTCAGCGCAGCCGACCGGCGGCGGACGCCCCGTCATGATCTTCGACACCGCGAGCGGCCGCGTGGCCAGCAACCGGCTCTACTACGTCGGGGCCCCCGCCGGCCCCTACGGCTTCAACGAGATGCCTCCGGGCGTTTACCCCGGCGGCGAATGATGGACGACCGCCCCCCGTTCTGCATCCTGCCGCACGAGCAGCGGGCGCGCCTCTTCGGGGTGAACTTCGCGGTCTGCGACATGCCGGACGGCGGCGAGCTCTACATCGCCGAGCAAGCGTGGCATTGGCTGGACTTTCTCCGACCGCAGCGATGGTGGGACGCGGAGGCGCTCACCGTCACGGGCGAACGCCTCGCCGGCAGCACCGGGACGGTTTACCGCGTGCGCAGCGCGCCCCCCGGCCAGCGGCCGCGCGACCTCGTGGTGAAATTCTCCCGCGTCGCGCAGGACGTGCCGCTCTTCATTCCCGACGACTTCGTCTCGGGCGACGAGGTGGCCACGGCGCGCTTCCTCGGGCCGTTCGCCGAGTTCGGGTTGGTCAACGAACTCCACCACAGCGTCTTCAATCACGGCGACCGCCGCCTGCGGCTCAAGGTCCCCTTGGCCATCTACTCGCCGCCGGAGAAATACCCGCTCTGGCAGACCGGGCGCGACGAAAGCATCTTCCGCGCGCACCTGCGCGCCATGGCCGTCGAGCAGTTCGAGAACGGGCTGCGCCAGGTCACCCTCGACATCGAGCGCGACTACCTCGAGATCTTCGCCTGGGTGCACGGGATCGACGCCGAGGAGGCGTGCGACCGCGGACTACTCACGAAGGACCAGATCATCGACCTGACCCGCCACTCGAACCGCACGCTGGCCCGCCTCGGCTACCGCATCCTCGACAACAAGCCGCGCCACCTCATCATCCGCCAGCGCCACGACGGGCGGTTCCTCAGCCTCGATGGCCAGATCGTTTACACGATGATCGACTTCGAGTTGCTGCAACGCCACGAGGACGCGCCGTCCCGCCGCTTCGCGCAAAAGGTGCCCCTGGGCTAGGCGCCGTCCGTCCGACGCGCGCGCGGATGGAACTGCCGGTGCGCCTTGTGCAGCTGCTTGGAGTCCACGTGCGTGTAAACCTGCGTGGTCGAGATGTCCGCATGACCGAGCAATTCCTGGATGATGCGTAGGTCCGCGCCCCCCTCGAGCAGATGCGTGGCGAACGAATGCCGCAACATGTGCGGGTGGACCTCGCGTTCGAGCCCGGCGCGCTTGGCCAGCGCCACGATCAACTGCCAGATGCGCTGCGGCGTGAGGCGGCGTCCCCGGACGGAAAGAAACACCTCGCCGCCGGTGCGGCGCGAGACGAGGGCCGGGCGCGCCGTGGCAAGGTAGGCCTCGAGGGCTTCACGCGCGCGGCCGCCCACCGGCACGAGGCGCTGCTTGTTGCCCTTGCCGATCACGCGGATGAATCCCTTCTCGAGATCGAGATTTTCCAACCGGGCGCCGCAAACCTCCGAGACGCGCAGCCCACTCGAGTAGAGCAGCTCGACCAGCGCGCGATCCCGGATCTCCAGCGGCGTCGTCCCCGCGGCCGCCGCGATCAGACGGTCCACCTCCCCCGCGGAAAGCGTCTCCGGCAGGTAACGCTCGATCTTCGGCACCCCGAGGAACTCGGTGGGATCGGCGGAGAGCCGCCCCCGGCGCAGGAGGTGGCGGAAGAAGATCCGCAGCGCCACCGCGTGCAGTTTGACCGTGGATGCGGCGGCCCCGCCGCGTTTGCGCCAGCCGAGGAACCCGCCCACCATCTCGGGCGTGACCCCGGCCCAGGCCGTCGCGCGCGGCCCCTCGGCCAGCCACGCGGCGAAGCGCTCGAGCGACGAGCGCGTGCTCAGTTGGTAGTTGTCCGACAAGCCCCGCTCCGTTGCGAGGTGCAGGATGAACCCGTCGATCTCGGCATTCACGCCGGACGCCGCCCCAAGGCCAACCGCTCGTAGGCCTCGCGGTATTTGGCCGCCGTGCGCTCGATAATGTCCGGCGGAAGGTGCGGCGCCGGCGGTTGGCGGTCCCAACCGGACGCGAGGAGATGGTCGCGCACGAACTGCTTGTCGAAGCTCGGCGGATGACTACCGGGCTCCCATTGGTCCGCCGGCCAGAACCGCGACGAATCCGGCGTGAGGCATTCGTCGATGAGCACGAGGTCCTCGTCCATCAGGCCGAACTCGAGCTTGGTGTCGGCGATGATGACCCCGGAACGCTCGGCGTGGGCGCGCCCGTATTCGTAAACCTCCAGGCTCTCCTCGCGCACGCGGTGGGCCAGCTCGTCGCCCAGCAACCGGCGGCATTGCTCCCACGTGATCGGCTCGTCATGCCCCTCGGTCGCCTTCGTCGTCGGGGTGAACAGCGGGGTCGGCAACCGCGCCGACTCGCGCAACCCCCGCGGCACCGCATGCCCGCCCACCGTGCCCTTCTCCGTGTATTCGGCCCAAGCGGCCCCCGCGAGGTAGCCGCGCACCACGCACTCGACGGGCAACGGCTTGGTCCGACGCACCAGCATGGCGCGGCCTCCGAGTTGCTCCGCAAACGGCCGCAGGGCGGGCGGAAACGCCGTCACGTCCGCCGAGAGGAAATGGTTGGGCACGAAGTCGAGTCGCTGGAACCAGAAGGCGGACAACTCGGTCAGCACCCGCCCCTTGCCCGGGATCGGGTCCGGCAGGATGCAATCGAAGGCCGAGATGCGGTCCGAGGCCACCAGCAGCACCTGGTCGCCCGAGGCGTAAACCTCGCGCACCTTGCCGCGGCGGACCAGCTTCCAACCGGGAATCTGCAGCTCGGTCATTGGGAAAAGTCTTACTAACGGCCGCCCGCCGCGGCGCAAAGCCCAAAGAAGGGGATTGCAAATTCCTTGGAAGCCGGCCCCCTCTGCCCTAGGTTTCACCGCTCCATGCAACTCCCGCTCTTGCTGGCCCAAGCCGCACCCGGACCCGAGCAGCCGCCGGTCCTATTCCAATTCATGCCGCTGATCATCATCGCGGTGCTTTTCTACTTCCTGCTCATCCGCCCGCAGCAGAAGAAGCAGAAGGAGCACCAGGCGCTGGTCGCTGCCCTCAAGACCGGCGACAAAGTGGTCACCAACGCCGGCATCCACGGCCTTGTTTCCAACGTCAAGGAGACCACCATCCTCCTCAAGGTCGCCGACAACGTGAAGATCGAGATGGACAAGGCCGCCGTGGCGGTCGTGCTCAAAACCTCCGACGATTCCTGACCCGACCGGTCCGCGGCGGTGACGCCCGCGGTCCAAGATAGACGATGAGCCCCACCCTCACATTCCTCGCCGGCCTCGGCCTGCTCGCGCTTTTCATCTGGTATTTCCTGACCGACATCGCGGCGCGCAAACGCTGGATCGGCCTCGCCCTCACCGTCTTCCTCGTCGCCTTCTGCCTCGAGGCCATCATCCCGCCGTCGCAAAAAATCCGCCTCGGCCTCGACCTGCAGGGAGGAACATCCTTCCTCCTGCGGCTCATCGGCCAGGACGGTGAGGAAGTCTCCCCGGCCACGCTCGACCAGGCCATCGAGGTCATCCGCAAGCGCGTGGACCAGTTCGGCGTGAGCGAACCGGTCATCGCCGCCCAGGGCCGCGACCGCATCCTCGTGCAGATCCCCGGGCTCGACACCCAGCAACTCGCCGAGACCAAGGCGCAGCTCCAGCGCGTGGCCAAGCTCGAGTTCGCCCTCGTCCACCCGCAAAGCGACGACCTGCTCGCCCAGGCTGACTCGGGCCGCGGCGTCCTGCCCCCGGGCTTCGTCGTCAAGGAATACAAGGAGACCAGGGAAGGCAAGGAGGTCGCCAGCCGGCTTCTGGTCAAGCAGCGCGCCGACCTCACCGGGGACCGCGTCACCGCCGCCCACGCCTACTACGACACGGCCGGCTACGGCGTGAGCATGACCCTCGACAGCGAGGGCGCGCAGCTTTTCGGCGACCTCACGGCGGCCCACGTCGGCCAGCGCCTCGCCATCATGCTCGACGGTGACGTCCAGAGCGCCCCGAACATCCGCCAGCCGATCTACGGCGGGCAGGCCCAGATCACCGGGAACTTCACCGACAAGGAGGCCCGCAACCTCGCCAGCGTGCTGGAAAACCCCCTTCGCACCCCGGTCGAGATCGAGGAGACCCGCAGCGTCTCCGCTTCCCTCGGTGAGGATTCGATCAAGAGTGGCGTCGGCGCCGGACTGCTCGGCCTCGCCCTCACCCTCGTCTTCGTCCTCATCTACTACCGCCTAGCCGGGCTCATCGCCTGCCTCGCCCTGTCCGTGAACATCATCCTGCTCTTCGGCGCGATGTGCATGTTCAACTTCGTGCTCACCCTGCCGGGCATCGCCGGCATCATCCTCACCATCGGCATGGCCATCGACGCCAACGTGCTCATCTTCGAGCGCCTGCGCGAGGAAATGGCCGCCGGCAAGTCCCTCTCGGGCGCCCTCAGCGCCGCCTACGACAAGGCGTTCTCGGCCATCTTCGACGCCAACGTCACCACGCTCATCACCTCGGCCATCCTGTTCTGGCAGGCCACCGGGCCGGTCAAGGGCTTCGCCATCGCGCTCACCCTCGGCATCGTCGCCTCGATGTTCTCCGCCCTTCTTTTCACCCGCACCAGCTTCTCGTTCATGCTCGAGAACTTCGGGCTGACCAAGCTGCGCATGCTCAACTGGATCCCCGCGCACCAGTTCGACTTCATCGGCAAACGCCAGTTCGCCCTCGTCTGCTCGCTGATCCTCATCCTCGGCTCGGTCGCCTTCTTCGGCTGGCGCGGATCGAGCAACTTCGGCGTGGACTTCACCGGCGGCGACCTCGTCGTCCTCTCGACCTCCAGCGACGTCCCTCTCGCCGACGTGCGCCGCACCGTCGAGGGTGCCGGATTCGATGACAGCACCATCCAGACCGCGACCGAGGACGGACGCGAAGTCGTGACCATCCAAAGCCGCGTGAACAGCTCGGATGCCATCGTCGCCGCCCTCCAGCAGGCCCACCCGGATGCCGGCTGGAAGGTCGAGCAGAGCGATACCGTCGGACCGCGTGTCGGCAAGGAACTGGCCGGTCGCTCGCTCTTCGCACTCGCCCTCGGCCTCATCGGCATCCTCATCTACGTCACCGTTCGCTTCGAATTCTCCTTCGCGCTCGGCGCCATCGTCGCCCTGCTCCACGACATCATCATCACGGTCGGGGTGTTCTCGATGCTCGGACGCGAGGTCTCGCTCGTCATGGTCGGCGCCGTCCTCACCATCGCCGGCTACTCGATCAACGACACCATCGTGGTCTTCGACCGTGTCCGCGAGGGACTGCGCGGCGGCATGCGCGGCAGCGTCTCCGACGTGATGAACCGCTGCATCAACGACACCCTCGGTCGCACCATCCTCACCGGCGGCACGACCCTGCTGGCCACCGCGGCCCTCTTCTTCCTCGGCGGCCCTGTCCTGAGCGACTTCGCCCTCGCCATCCTCATCGGCATCCTCGTCGGCACCTATTCCTCGATCTTCGTCGCCGCCCCCATCGTTCTCTGGTGGTCGAAGCGGACCGGTCGCAGCATCAAGCGCGAGGTTCTCGGCGACGTCCAGCAACCGGCCTCCTGACCGGCTGAGTCTCCGAGCGCCCCGGGCTGCCCATGGACCATTCTCTTCTCCTTTGGGGGGGATTCACGCTGTTCATCCTCGCCATGGTGGCGCTGGATCTCGGCGTCCTGCAGCGCAAACCCCGCGCCCTCGACACACGGGAGGGCTTCGCCCTCTACGCGCTCTGGACGGGCCTAGGGCTGGTCTTCTGCACGGGCATCTTCTTCTTCCATGAACGCGGAGCCGAAGCCGGACTGGAATTCCTCGCCGGCTTCCTCGTCGAGAAGTCACTGAGCATCGACAACATCTTCGTTTTCGTTCTCATCTTCAGCTACTTCCGCGTCCCGCCCGTCTACCAGCACAAGGTCCTTTTCTGGGGCATCCTTGGCGCGATGGTCCTGCGGGCCTCGTTCATCCTCGGCGGCCTCGCCCTCCTCGAGCGCTTCCACTGGCTGATGTATGTCTTCGGCGCGCTCCTGGTCTTCACCGGCATCAACATGATGCGGAACAAGGACAAGGAGACCGACCCGGAGAAGAACTGGGTCATCACCCTGTTCCGCCGCTGGTTCCCCGTGAGCAAGGATTACGATGAGGGCCGGTTCTTCACGCGCCGCTGGGGCACGCTGGCCGCCACCCCGCTCTTCGTCAGCCTGCTCGCCATCGAATCGTCGGACATCGTCTTCGCCGTGGATTCGATCCCCGCGATCTTCGCCATCAGCCGGGATCCCTTCATCGTCTTCACCTCGAACATCTTCGCCATGCTGGGCCTGCGGTCGCTCTATTTCGCCGTGTCCGGCGTGATGCGCATGTTCCACGCGCTCCATTACGGCTTCGCGTCAATCATCCTCATCCTCGGTGTGAAGATGCTGATCAGCGACTTCTACGAGGTTCCGGTCGCGATTTCCCTCGTCCTCATCCTCGTCATCCTCCTGGTCTGCATCATCGTGTCCCTCCTGCGGCCGCGGGACCAGGAGCTCAAGATGCACTTCGAGCGGCCCGAGAAGCTCGGCCTCATGCCGTTCCGCCGGCTCCTGCTCATCGAGAACGTGGTGGACATGGCGGAGATCACCGTGCGCGATTCCATGCGGCGCTGCGGCGGCGTGAAACACCTCCGCCTCGACTGGCCGTGGGACTACAACCTCGCCGCCATCACGGAGTCGCGCTACTCGCGATACCCCCTGCTCGAGCGGGAGAACGGCAAACCGCTGGGCATCGTCCTGCTCAAGGACCTCGCCCTGCGCAAAGGCTGGCCCGCCCTGCGTTCCGAGGAACTGCGTGAGATCGTCCGGCCCTGCGTCGAACTGCCCGAGACGATGCCGCTCGACGACGCCCTCTCGAAATTGCAGCGCGGCAACCAGCACCTCGCGCTGGTCACCGCTCCCGACGGCACATGGAGCGGCATCATCACGCTCGAAGATGTCCTCGAGGAACTGGTCGGAAAAATAGGCGACGAGTCCGATACCGACCGCACGGGCACCGCGATTTCCCTGGCCGAGGCCATCACGCCGGGCCGCATCGTGCTCGATGTCGAGGCGGCGAACCTCGCCGAGGCGATCGAGCGGATCATCACCTCGGTGCCCGCGGAGGATCTGCCGTCGGACGGACGCAAGATCATCACCCAGGTTCTGCAGCGGGAGGCGACCATGACCACCTACATGGGAGGCGGGTTGGCCATCCCGCATTGCCGCCTCGATTCGATCACCACCCCGGTCCTGATTTTCGCCCGCTCGAAGGAGGGCATCCCCGTGCCGGACACCAATGAGCGCATCCAGATGATCTTCCTCCTCATCACGCCGCAGAGCGTCGCGCGAATCCAACCCCGCTTCCTCGCCGACATCGTCGGGTTGGTGGACAGCGAATACGTGACCGACCGTCTGCGCACAGCCTCCGAACCGGAGGAGGTCATCGAGGCCATCCGGGACGGCCTGCAGGTGGTGCTCGATTGAAGACGCCCTCCCATCTCGGAACTGGCACGCGGGCCGCCGGCCGTTAGACTCGGACCTCAAAGCAAGTGGAAATCCATCGTCCTCGAACCCTCGGCTGGGGCCGGGCCGCCGGCCTGCTTTACGGGGACTGGGGGACGAGCAAGGCCTACGTCATCGGCCTCGCCTTCGCGGCCATGGGCTTCGGTTCCCTGCCCGTTGTGCTGGCCGTCTGCGCCCTGTGCCTCGTGGTCGGGCTCAACTACATCGTCGTCTGCCGCTGCTTCCCGTGCGGTGGCGGCGTGTATTCCGCGGCCCGGCCGCACGGACGCCTCCTCGCGGTGGTCGGGGCACTTCTGCTCCTGGCGGACTTCACAGTCACCGCGGCCCTGAGTGCGTGGGCGGGGCTGAGTTACCTGGGAATCCCCGCGGAATGGATTCCGGTTGTCTCGATCTCGGTCATCTTGCTCTTCGGCGTGCTGAACCACTTCGGCCCCCACCACAGCGGCAGCTTCGCCATCATCCTCGCCCTGCCGGTGGTCGCTTCGGTCCTCGGCATCATCATCCTTTCGGTGCCCCATCTGACCTTCACCGGACTGGAATGGCCCCACGCCAGCTTCCAGGCCAACTGGGTCGCCTTCGCCGGCGTCATCCTCGCCCTCAGCGGCGTCGAGGCCATCGCCTCGCTCACCGGCGTGCTGAAACTCGACAAGGGCTCGACGCCCGAAAAACCCCGCGTGGCCCGCAGCGCTACGAAGGCGATTCTCCCGGTCGCTCTGGAGGTCAGCGTCGGCACGGCCCTGCTGGCCTGGGCTGTTTTATCGCTGCCGCACGGGTTGCAGGATCAGATGGTCGAGCGCAAGGACGACATCCTGCGCTTCGCCGCCGAGCACTACGCCGCAGCCGCCTTCGGCCCGGGGTTCGGACAGGTCTTCGGCTGGTTCGTCGGCATCGCCTTCGCGCTCCTGCTCTTCAGCGCCGTGAACACTGCGGTGGCCGCGATGATCGGCCTGATGTTCATGATGTCGAACGACGACGAGATGCCGCGGAACTTCACGCGTCTCAACCGCCACGGCGTTCCCCGCATCCCGCTGATTGTCGCCGTCGCGCTGCCCGTGCTGGTTCTCATCGTCTCGCCCGGCCTCGAAGCCCTGGCCGGCCTTTACGCCATCGGCGTGGTCGGCGCGATCGCGGTCAATCTCGGCTCGTGCGCCTTCAACCGCGCTCTCCCCATGGGATGGCCCTCACGGTTGGCCATGGGGGCGACGTTCATCCTGCTCACCTGCGTGTGGTTCACCCTCGCGCACACGAAACCCGACGCCCTCTTCTTCGTCACCATCGTCGTTATGGCCGGCCTCGGCCTGCGCGCCTGGAGCCAGAAGCACAAGGGAGTCACCACGGTCACGGTGTCCCGCCACGTCGCCGCCATGGTCGAATCGCTCGAGTCCTCGACCGGCCGGCCCGCGTTCAAGGAGGGCGGCCGCATCCTCCTCTGTCTGCGCGGCATCACTCCCGTTCTCCACTTCGCGGTCGAGACGGCCAAGTCGCGCGGCGCCACGCTTTGCATCCTCTACGTGCGCGAGGTCGCGGTGGCCTTCGGCGCCAGCCAGGGCGGCGCCAAGGCGCGGTGGCAGGACGATCCGGAGGCGGCCCTCATCATGCGTGCCGCCATGAAGGTCGGCGAGGACGCGGGCGTGGCCGTCGTGCCCGTTTACGCCGTGTCGGAAAGCGCCGGGGCGGCCATCGTGGACGTGGCGGCGACACTCGGGGCGGACGAACTGTTCCTCGGGGCCTCCGGCCGCTCGGCCCTCGGACACCTCCTGCACGGCAGCGTGGTGCAGCAGGTCGTGCGCAACCTGCCCGACGAGATCGGCCTGGTCATTCGTGGCTGAGAAGATGAACCGACCCGAAACTCCGAACGATGGCGCCCCTCCCCGGCGCCTCTCGGCCGAGTTGCTCGCCCTAGCCGACGCCGAGGAGCACGACGAACTCACGCTCGGCGGCCTGATGGACCGTCTGCAGGGCCGCATCTACACGCTTTTTCTGATCCTGCTCTCGCTGCCCTTCTGCCAACCCGTGCTCCTGCCCGGATTGTCCACGCCCTTCGGGCTGGTCATCGCGCTGCTCGGCCTGCGATTCGCCTTCCGCCAGCATCCGTGGCTGCCGCAGCGCCTGCTCGCCACGCGCCTGACCGGACGCGCCGTGCCCGCCATCCTGCGCGCCAGCGCGAAACTTCTGGGCCTGATGGAGAAACTCCTGCATCCGCGGATGGTCGGGATCTTCGACAAGCACATCACGCAGTTCCTCACCGGGATGGCCTTCTTCATCTGCGGGGCGCTCCTACTGCTTCCGCTGCCGATCCCGTTCAGCAACATCTTCCCCGCCTTCACCGTGGTGCTCGGTGCCGCCGCCTACTCGGAGCGTGACGGTTGGTGCCTTGCCGCCGCCGCGGTCATGTTCGGCCTCACGCTCGCCTTCTTCGCCGGCCTCGTCTGGGGCGGAGCCGAGATCGCCGTCTGGCTCGGACACCAGCCCACACCCTGAGGCCCGGCGACCATGGATCCCATTATCCTCCTCTGGCTGATATTCGCGGTCACCGTGGTTTCGGTCGCGACGCTCGACCTCTTTGTCATCACCCACCGCCACTCGTCCGCGGGGATGGCCAGCGCGCTGCGTTGGACCGGCGTCTGGGTCGCGGTGGCTCTCGGGTTCAGCGCGGCCATCTACTCGCTCCACCCGCGGGGCGAGGAGTTCGCCTCGCTCTTCATCGCCGGATACCTCACCGAATACTCCCTCTCCGTTGACAACCTCTTCGTCTTCATCCTCATCTTCTCGCTCATGGGCGTGCCAGAGGCCGCGCAACCGAAGCTGATCAAGCTGGGCATCTATCTTTCCATCGTCCTCCGCATCATCTTCATCCTCTTCGGCCTCGCCCTGGTCGCGCGCTTCCACTGGCTGCTCTACATCTTCGGCGCCGTGCTCATCTGGACCGCGTGGAAGATGCTCGTTTCGGACAAGGACGCGCAGGTCAATCCTTCGGACAACCTGCTGCACCGCGCGGCTTCGCGCTTCCTCCCGCTGCGCGAGGTCGGCCCCGAGAGCCGCAGGCTGGTCGTGCGGGCGGACGGACGCTGGTTCATCACCCCGCTCTTCCTCGTCTTCCTCGTCATCGGAAGCACCGACGTGCTTTTCGCCCTCGACTCGATCCCCGCCATCATGGGAATCAGCAGCGAGCCGTTTGTCGTCATCACCTCGAACGTCTTCGCCGTGCTCGGACTCAACTCGCTCTTCTTCGCCCTGCGCGGCATCATGGGCCTGTTCAAGTTCCTCCAGCACGGCGTGAGTTTCGTTCTCTTCTTCATCGGCGCGAAAATGATCGCGGGCGCCTGGCCGCCCGCCGACGAGTGGTTCAAGGATCACACCTTCGTCTCGCTCATCGTCATCATCACGGTGCTGACCGTCTCGATCGCCCTCTCGATCTGGCACAACCGGATGGAGAGTGGAAAGGAAGCGGGGCCGCAGACATGAGCGAAACCGTCCAGTTCGGGCTGACCATGCTTGCCGCCGGGATGGGCGGAACCATGCTGACGCTGCTCGGACTGGCCGCACTCATCCATGCCCTCACGAAGCTGCTGCCGCCGCCTCCGCCGGGCCACAAGGATGGGGAGGACAAGACATGAGCGAGTCCCTCATCCAAGCCTTCGGCACGCTCGGCGACGGCTTCCGGCACCTCTTCTTCCACGGGCACGCCAACCTCGTCATGATCGGCGTGTCGTTCGTCATGCTCTGGCTGGCCATCCGCAAGAATGTGGAGCCGCTGCTGCTGCTGCCGATCGCCTTCGGCTGCCTCCTCGCCAACCTTCCGATGAGCGGCGTGATGGAGGAGGGCGGCGTCCTCCGCGTTCTCTACGACGTCGGGATCGGCACCGAGTTGTTTCCCCTCCTCATCTTCGTCGGCATCGGCGCCATGACTGACTTCACGCCGCTTCTGGCCAGCCCGCGGCTCCTGCTGTTCGGCGCGGCCGGACAGGTCGGCATCTTCCTCACGCTCTTGCTCGCGCTCGCGCTCGGATTCTCCAAGGCGGAGGCCGTCTCCGTCGCGGCCATCGGCGCCTGCGACGGACCGACCGTGATCTACGTCTCGAACCTCTTCGCCGAGAGGGGCCAGATTCCGGCCGCCATGGTCGGGGCGCTGGCCGTGGCCGCGTATTCCTACATGGCCCTCGTGCCCGTGATCCAGCCGCCCATCATGCGGTTGCTGACCACGCGGAAGGAACGCGAGATCAAGATGCCCAGCCCGAAGGGCAAGGTCTCGCGCCAGGCGCTCATCGCATTCCCGATCGTCGTCGTCACCGTCACCGGCATCATCGCCCCGCAAGGTCTGCCGCTGATGGGTATGATCATGCTGGGCAACCTCATGAAGGTGTCCGGCGTCGTCACACGCCTGACCGGCGCCGCGGAGAACGAGATCACCAACACCGCCACGCTCTTCCTCGGGCTGGCCGTTGGCGGGACAATGGCCGGCCCGCAGTTCCTCACCACGGAGACACTGATGGTGTTCGGCCTCGGCTTCGTCGCCATCGTTACCGACACCGTCGGCGGCATCGGCCTCGGCAAGATCTGGTGCTGGCTCTCGGGCGGCAAGGTCAACCCGCTGGTCGGCGCCGCGGGCATCTCGGCTTACCCCATGGCCGCCCGCCTCGTGCAAACCGAGGGCCAGCGTTGGAACAAGCACAACTTCCTGCTCATGCATGCCATGGCCGCCAACACCGGAGGGCAAATCGGTTCGGTCATGGCCGCCGCGATCATGCTCTCGGTCCTCAAGGGCCTCGGCATCCTGTGAACGTGCAGGCGCCGTGCCTCAGGACAGAATGTCGAGGAGCAGGGCGATAAGGGCGCTGTTGGCGAAATCGATCCCGCAGGCACCGACCAGCGGCACCACGAGGTAGGCCTTGGGCGCGGGGCCGAACCGCCGCGTGATCGCAGTGAGGTTGGCCATGGCGTTGGCCATCGTGCCCATCATGAAACCGGTGAAGCCCGCACCGATCACGGCCGCATCGTAGTCGCGGCCGAAGAACCGGAACACCAGCACCGAGGCGAGCAGGAAAATCCACACCGCCTGCACGGCCAGAATGATGACCAGAACGGAGGCCATGCCGGCCAGTTGTTCGAGCTTCAGGGTCATCGTCGCCATGACGAGGAAGTAGGCGAGCGCGATCGAGCCGAGTTCCTCCACGACGGAGTTGGAAACGGGCAGTCGTGCGACCGGACCCCAGCCGTAGTCGCGCACATTGCGCACCGCCGCCGCCGCCAGCATGGCCCCGATGTAAACCGGCAGGGTGATCCCGCGGGCCTGGATCCACTCGCCGATCAACGCACCCACGGCCATCAGGATGATGAAGAACTGCAGGTGCGCGGCAAGGTGGGCCGGCGCAAGATTCGGATGCACCATCTGTTCCTCCAAGGAGACCGGCATGTCCTCGGGCATGGCGGTCGAGCGATCCTCCGCCGACGGCTTGAGCCGGAACTTCGCGATCAGGCGCGCCGCCTGGGGCGAACCCATCAGTCCGCCGATGACAATCCCCGCCAAGGCGCAGGCCGTGCCGATCGGTGCGGCGGACTCCACCCCCGCCTTCTCGAAGGCCGGGGCGAAGGCAAGTGCGGTGCCGGGTCCGCCGGCCAGCGCCACCGACCCCGCCAGCACGCCCAACAACGGCGGTTCTCCCATGGACCAGGCCAGCAGCACGCCGATGAGATTCTGCGAAAGCAGCGCCACCAGGCAGAAGGCCAGGAACGCGAGCACCGCGGGGCCGCCGCGCCGCAGTTCGCGCCACGAGGCCATCCACCCGATCGAAAGGAAGAAGGCGATCATCAATGGCGCCTGCAGTGTGGTGTCGAAGGTGATCTGCGCGCCGCTGAAGAACTTCACAAGCGAGAACACCACGCAGAGCAGCAATCCCCCGAGCACCGGCTCGGGCAGACACAGCCTTCCCAGCAGGGGGACGAGCTGGAACAGGCCGCGACCGACCAGCAGCCCGAGGGCGGTCAGGGCGAGGGTTTCGAGCAGATTGAAACTCATGCGAAGCTGTCGAAGTTCGCGCGATCCTCACCCGCTACCCGCGCGCCGCGTCATCCGCCTTGGTCTCCGTCCGCCGCCCGAACGCCACCCCGCAGCCCAGCGTGATCAGGCACGTGACCGGGTAGAGCCAGGCGAAATTGACCTTCGGACGCGCCGCTTCGGCCTGCTCGGGCGACAGAAACCCGAGGGATGCCATGATGTTGTAAAGGTCCGGCCGCACCCAGAGCACAAGCAACACCGAGATGACCGATCCGATCACGATGCCGCGGATGTCGCGTTTCAGCGGGCTGAGCGCCAGCAGGAAGGCGCCCAACATCGGGCCATACGTGTAGGCAACCATCCCGAAGGCCAGGCTCAGCAAATTGATGTGCCCGCGCACCGCCTGCAGGCCCACGGCGACAAGAATCAGCGCGATCCCCCACCCGACGATGGCGATCCGGGATTCCCGCAGAAGCTGCTTCTGGTCCGCCGCCTCCATGCCATCACGCCCGTGCCACAAGGCCATCGTTGTCTGGGCCAGCGCGGCCAGCGCCGAGTCGAGGCTCGAGATGGCGGCGGCGAACGCACCCGCCAGGATCAAGCCGCTCACGCCCGGCGGCAGCACCGTCGTGATCCACACCGGAAACACCGAGTCGGCATCGCGCGCAAAAAGCGCCGCCTCGGCCGGCGTCGGCGGATGCTGCTGGTAATAGACATACAGCGCCGCGCCCACCGCGAGCATCAGCCAGGTCACCAGCAGCGAGATGCTGCTGGCGATGACCGCCTTCGAGGCGTCGGCCGCGTTGCGGCAGCAGAACATCCTTTGCGCGTTGAGTTGGTCCGTGCCGAATGCCGCCACGTTCTGGAAAGGCATCGCGATCAGCCCCACCCACAACGTGAACTGCACATCCGGATTGGTCGAAAGATCGAGCAGCCTCAACTTGCCCGCCTCCCCCGCCTGCGCGAGGTAGCCGGCGAATCCGCCGTCAATACCGGCCAAGAGCACGACGAAGGCGGCAATCCCGCCGCCGATGAACACGAAAAACTGGATCACATCCGTCCAGATCACCGTCGTCATCCCGCCCATCAGCGTCCAGGCGACGGCGAAGACCCCGATGATGACGATGCACCACTCGAAAGTCAGCCCGGTCACGGTCCACAGGATCAGCGCCGTGACCAGCAGGCGCACGCTCTGTCCGAGGATCGAACCGAGGAAGAACAGCGCCGTCGTGAACGCGCGCGCGCCCGCCCCGAGCCGCGACTGCATGTAGTCGTAGGGGCTGAAAATCCCCCGCTCGTAAAACACCCGCACGAACCAGATGCCCACGATGAACCGCGCGAGAAGCGACCCCAGGCCCCACTGCAGGTAGGTGAAGTCGCCGCCAGCGGCGAACACCATCCCGGGCACACCCACGAATGTGATCGCGCTGATCTCCGTGGCGATGATCGAGCCGGTCACCGCCGGCCACGGCAGCGAGCGCCCGGCCAGGAAGAAATCCTGCATCGTGGACTGACGGCCGCGCAGCGCGTGCCCGATCCATGTCGTGGCCAGCAGGTAAAGCCCGAGAACCGCCCAGTCGATCCAGAGAAAATGCGTGTGAACCCCTTCCATCAGCAGGTTCAATCCGGGAGACGCTGGGCAAACGCGGCCATCATGACGAAGGTCGCAATGTAGGATCCGTCACTCCGGGCGCGAAGCCAATTCTCGGCCCGGCTTTGTCTCTGGCCAGCGCGCCTCGGCTTCGCCATTCTCCGCGCCGACCATGACTTGGGAGATCGCCACCGTCCTTGCGTTGGTTGTTTTCGCGTTTGTGCAGTTCATGCGCGAGCGCTGGCCGACCGATCTCACCGGGCTGGTCGTCTTCGCCATCCTGCTGCTCCTCTCGCAGTTGCCCGGCGAGAACTCGTTCCCCGAGGTCAGCGCCCTGCTCCGCGTCTTCGCCAATGCCGCCCCGCTCACCGTGGCGGCGATGTTCATCCTCACCTACGCGCTCGAGCGCACCGGCGCCATCACCCGCGCCCTCGGAGCCCTCGAATCGGCGACCAACCTCGGGCCGCGCGGACTCCTCTTCATCATGATGGCCGCCACCGCGTTCGTCTCAGCGTTCATCAACAACACGCCGGTTGTCGTGGTCGGCCTGCCCATCGCCATGCACCTGGCCAAGCGGGCCGGCGTCTCGGCCTCGATCTTCCTCATCCCCCTCTCCTACGCCGCGGTCATCGGCGGGTGCTGCACGCTCGTCGGCACCAGCACGAACATCCTCGCCAGCGGCCTGCTGGCCGAGAGCGGAAACGCGCCGCTCGGCATGTTCGAACTGGGCGCTGTCGGGCTCCCGCTTGCCTTCGTGGCCACGGCCTATGTCGTCTGGTTCGCCCCGAAGATCCTGCCCACCCGCAAGACCCTCGCCCAGGATATCGAGGAGGGCGGCATCTCGGAATACGTCGTCGAGGCCACCGTGCAGCAGCGCTCGCCGGCCATCGGGAAGACCCTCTCCGACGCCGGGTTGGGTTCGCGCTCTGGCTTGCGGGTGATCGAGGTGCTGCGCGGGGAGGGGGCGGAGTTCGAGCCCCTCGACACCCTGCGGTTGCGCGCGGGCGACACCCTCGTCGTGGCGGGCGCTCCCAAGGCCGTCGCCGACATCCTCTCGATGCAGGGCGTCAAGCTCCAGGCCGAGCATGGCGGGGGCGCCGAGGCCGCGACCGAGGGACACCTCGCCGAGGCGATCGTCGGCCCTCTCGCGGAAATCGTCGGCCGCGGCCTGCGCGACCTCAACTTCCGCCAGCGCTTCGGCCTCGTCGTCCTCGCCATCCACCGCCGCGGCATCAACCTGAGCCGCGGGTTCGAGAACATCCCGCTGCAACCCGGCGACACGCTTCTCGTGCTCGGAAGCGACACCGCCCTCGACCAGTTGCGGCGCAGTAGCGACCTCATGCTGCTCGACCGCACGCGCGTTCCCACCTCGGCCCAGCGGGCCAGCGCACCGCTTGTCTTCGGCACCCTCGCCAGCGTGATCCTCGCCGCCACGTTCGAGGTGATACCAATCGAGGTCGCCTCGCTCGTCGGTTGCGCCTTCCTCATGGCGGTTGGCGCGATCAAGCCCCGACAGGCCTACCGCTCGATCGACTGGAGCCTGATGTTCCTCATCTACAGCACGCTCGCCCTCGGACTCGCCATGGAGTCCACCGGCGCCGCCCGCCTCATCGCCGAGCAGATGGCCAACGGAGCCACGGCCTTCGTCGCCGATGCCTGGAAGCCCCTCGTCCTGCTCGCCGTCATCTACTTCCTCACCATGGTCATCACCGAGGTGCTCTCGAACAACGCCACGGTCGTGCTGATGATGCCGATCGCGCTGGGCCTGGCCGCCCAGCTCGGCCTCGACGCCCGGCCGTTCGCCATCGCCATCACCCTTGCCTCCAGCGCGGCCTACGCCACGCCCATCGGCTATCAGACGAACACCTACGTCTACTCAGCCGGCGGCTACCGCTTCGGCGACTTCATGCGGCTCGGCGCGCCGCTCAACCTGATCTACTTCGCCGGCGCCATGCTCATCATCCCGCTGGTCTGGCCGTTCCACCGCTGAGCCGCACCGCCGGGTTTCGTTGACTTGGGCTGCTGCTGTGATACCTCCGGCCGATGCCTGCGCTGTTCCCGTTCGTTGATTACTGGTGGTTTTACATCGCCTTCACGATTTTCGTGTTCGGAATCCTCGCCCTCGACCTCGGTGTGTTCCACCGCGAGGCCCACGAGGTCGGCTTCCGCGAGGCCGCGACATGGAGCGTGATCTGGGTCATCCTGGCCCTCCTCTTCGGCTGGGGTTTCTACCAGTATGCCCTCTGGAAATTCCCGCAGGACCCGCGGCTCATGGCCATACCGGGCTTCGATCCGGAGGCGGCCGCTTGGCGATCAGGACTCGAATACCTGACCGGCTACATCATCGAAAAGTCGCTGGCGGTGGACAACATCTTCGTCTTCGTCGTCGTCTTCACCTACTTCGCCATCCCGGCGAAATACCAGCACCGCGTCCTTTTCTACGGGATCATCGGCGCCCTGTTCTTCCGCATCATCTTCATCGCGCTGGGTTCCGTCCTGATGCAATACAAGTGGATCGTGCTGATCTTCGGGGTGTTCCTCATCCTCACCGGCATCAAGATCCTCTTCGCCCCCGAGAAACCGATCGACCCCGAGAAGAACCCCCTCATCAAGCTGCTCAAGCGCTTCCTGCCGGTCAGTCCGCAGATCGATGGCCAGAAGTTCTTCGTCCGCAAGGACGGCCTGCTCTACGCCACCCCGCTCTTTGTCGCGCTCTGCTTCATCGAGATCTCGGACATCATTTTCGCCGTGGACTCGGTGCCGGCCATCTTCGCCATCACGAAGGAACCGCTCATTGTCTTCACCTCGAACGTCTTCGCCATCCTGGGACTCCGCGCGATGTATTTCCTGCTGGCCGGCGTCGTCCACAAGTTCCGCTTCCTCAAATACGGCCTCGGCGTCGTGCTGGTCTTCGTCGGACTCAAGATGGTCTGGCTCAACGAGGCCTTCGGCGGCAAGTTCCCCATCACCTGGTCGCTCGGTTTCATCGTGACCGTGATCGGCATCTCCGTCGCTGTCTCGCTCCTCGTTCCGCCGCGGGAGGAGGAAGGCAACAAAAAGTGAGCGGGCCAATCGCCGTTTGACAGGACCGGAGCGCGCAGCAGAATCAACTGCTCGCATGGAGACGATCGTCATCGGACACCGGAATCCCGACATGGATTCCATCTGCTCGGCCGTGGCCTACGCCGAGCTGAAGCGTCGCCTCGGCGTCGAGAACGTCCGCGCCGCCCGCACCGGCGCGCTCAACGAGCGCATTGACTACGTCCTCGATTTCTTCGGCGTGCCCCAGCCCGACTTCTTCCCCGACGCCACCCCGCGCGTTCGCGACGCCATGATCACGGACTACGTTGCCGCGCGGCCGGACCGCCCGGTGGGGGAGGCCCTGGCCACCATGGCCTCGCGCGGGCTGCGCGCGCTGCCCGTGGTCGATGAGGACCGCCGCTTCCTTGGCGTCATCAGCGAGCACAAGCTCCTCGGCATCCTCCTGCCGCCGAAGGACGTCGCGGCCAAACCGCGCGAAGTCCGCGCCAGCCTCGTCAACATCGCGGCCACCTTCGACGGCACTTCGCTCACCGGCCCGCTTTGCACCGAGGTCGAATCCTACACCCTGATCGTCGCCGCCATGAGCGAGCAAAGCCTCCCCGGGCGCCTCGCCAGCTACGATCCCGCGCGCACCATCCTCTTCGTCGGCGACCGCGACAACGTGCAACTCGCCGCGATCAAAGCCGGCCTGCGCGCCATGGTCGTCACCAACAGCGCCCCCGTGGCCCCCGCCACCCTCGAGGCGGCTCGCGCGGCCGGAACCACCGTGATCGTCTCCACCCGCGACACCGCCACCAGCGTCATCTTCGCCCGCGGCGCCGTCGTGGCGGGGGACCTCATCTCGAACCGCGGCGCCCGGCTCGACGCCGAGATGAGCCTGGCGGCCGCGCGTCGCACCGCAGCGCTCTCGAACCTCTTCATCTATCCTGTGCTCGATGCCGATGGGCGCCTCGAAGGCATCCTGTCCAAGAGCGACTTCCTCAAGACGCCGCGGCGTCAGCTCGTGTTGGTGGATCACAACGAGATCACGCAGGCCGTCCCCGGCGCATCCGAGTTGCCCATCGTCGAGATCCTCGACCACCACCGCCTCGGCAACACGCCCACGGACACCCCCATCCTCTTCATCAACCAGCCCGTCGGCTCGACCTGCACCCTCGTGGCCGACCTCTACGAGCGGCACGGGATCGTGCCCGACCGTCCGTATGCCGGACTCCTCATGGCGGGCATCGTCGCCGACACGCTCAACGGCACCTCGCCCACCACGACCGACATGGACCGCAAGTTCCTGCGCCTGCTCGCCGGGCCGGCCGGCATCTCCGCGTCGGAACTCGCCACGCGCATCTTCGCCGTCGGGTCGCCGCTGCAGACCCTGAGTCCCGAGCAGGTGGTCAACGCCGACTGCAAAGAATACGAGCAACTCGGTCGCCGCTTCACCGTTTCGCAGATCGAGGAAGTCACGTTCGCGAACTTCCACGCCCAACGCGACATGCTCCAGTGCGCCCTCGCCGACTGCGCCGCCACCCGCGGGCTCTTCTTCTCCTCTCTGCTCGTCACCGACATCAACAAACAGAACTCCTACCTGCTCGTGGAAGGCCATCCCGACTTCCTCCGCACGATCAGTTATCCCGAGCACGCCGAGAAAGTCTGGTTCCTCGAAGGCGTCGTCTCGCGCAAGAAACAGCTCCTGCCATTCCTCACGGAATGCCTCGAGCGGATGCGCTGAGAGGCCCCGGCAGGCCGCTCGGAGGCCGTTTTTGCGGGTTTCGGAGACGCATTTGGAGGCCGGATTCCCATCTAAAGCGTTCTGCGGCAACGGTTAAAAGAAACGTTTGACGCCTTTCTGCGGCCGCCCCTACCCTATCTGCCCATACGGACATGCATAGAAAGGATGTGAGCTAATAATGCCCGAAGTCATCGTTAGAAAAGGTGAATCCATTGATCGCGCCATCAAGCGCCTCAAAGCCAAGTTGGATTCCGAGGGGATCATGGACGAAGTGCGCCGCCTGCGCGCGTTCGAGACCCCGAACCAGAAGACGCGCCGCAAAGCCAAGGCCAATGCGAAGCGCGCCAAGATGAAGCAGCGTTTCAACCTGAACTGACCTGCTTCTGTTGAATCACAATCCGCGCATCCTCATCGCCGGCTGCGGCTACACCGGCGAGAGATGCGCGGATCTTTTTTTTGCTGAAGGCCTCGATGTCACGGCCTTGGTCGCCACGCCGGAATCAGCACAACGTCTCGCGGCCAAACCCTACACCGTCACGGCGCTCGACGCCGCGGACTCCGGCCAACTCTCCGCTCTTCTCGACCAAAGAGGACCGCAAGACCTGCTCGTCCATTGCCTGAGCGGGCGCACAGGACGCGATGCCGCCGCTTACCGCCAGACTTACGTCGAGACGCTGCGCCAATTGCTCGGCGTCTTCGCCCCCGCCTTCTCCGTCTTCACCAGCAGCACCTCGGTCTATGCGCAGAATGACGGCCAATGGGTGGACGAAACCTCGGAGGTCGGCGGCACGCCCACCGGCGACGTCCTCGTCGAGGCCGAACGCCTCGCGCTTGCGGCCGGCGGAGCTGCCGTGCGGCTCGGCGGGATCTACGGACCCGGACGCTCGCGGTTCATCGCCGCCGCCCTCTCGGGCGAACCGCTTCCCGGCGATGCGGGCGGTTGTGTCAACTTCACCCACGTCAATGACGCGGCCGCGGCCATAGCGCACCTGGTCCGCGGACGCCTCGCAGGAGCCTTCAACGCCGTGGACGACCACCCCGTCCGCCGATCCGACCTCGCCGAGGCCATCCGCAACGGCGCCGCAAGCCTGCCCGCCCCGTCGGAGGACGGCCTCACCGGCAAGCGCGTCCGCAACGCCAAGTTGCGCGCCACCGGCTGGGCCCCGCGCTACCCCAGCATCCTTTCCGCCGTTCAGGCCAACGCGGTCTGACCCTCGGTCACTCGGTCCGGCAGGACACGACCTTCTTGGCACGCCGAGGCGGCCGGACGCGCCGGGACGCGGAAAGCACACAAAAACGAAAAGACCCCGCGATCTCTCGACCGCGGGGTCTTAAAGTTGGGAGTGGGGGCTCGCCACGCCCTCTTTCCCGGTCACTGGCATTTGGCGCTCAGCCTATGGGGGTTGGCTGCCAGTTCCCCGACGCTGTTCTCCACGGCAAGCGGAGCTTTCGGTCTCGCAGCAGGACCGTCGTGCTTGTCACCAAGCGCGAATATCGGGTGAGGCCTCTTTGCCCGGTTCGGAACCCACCTGCCGGTGGATTCGCGCCGGACACGGATATGGCGCGTCTGCAAATCGTCGCCCCATCTCCGGTTGGTTCCCGGGACGGCCCCCGCTTGTGGCGGGGCGTTGGCCCGGGACGACGGGTCTGACCTCTTATCCCTCACGTTGCGTTCCTTTTGCAGTCGGGCGACGGTGTTTTCATCACCGCCCGTCTTCAGGAGGCTTCCCGGACTTTGCCAGGCCCTTCGTCCTCCACGCTTTCCGCGTTCCTTTGCGCTTCCTCCGTGCGACCGGTGGATCTTCTGGCGGGCTTTTCCCGCCGGAACACGTGCGGCGTGCTGGTTCGCAGTAGCAACTTCAACCTTAACTTTGGTCAGGTCACTGCGTTTCCTCCGCGGCTCGAAACTTTCCGCGGATTCTCACTCGGCCAAGCAACGGTTTCTAATCGTCACCCGCCGCGGCATTCCCAGTTCGCATTGCCACCCCGGTGCGACCCGGCGCGGGGGAATCCGTGAGCTATGCCCCGCTCGATTCACCGTTTCCGGCGTTTCTCGCAGGGAGCCAGGCACACCAGCTGCACCCGGCTTTTCTCCGGTTTGACCCGGAATTATCTCGGGGCTTCTCTCAAGCTTTCACCGCTCGCGCGACGTTCACTCTTGTTCCGCCCTCGTGCTGTCAAAGAACACGGACAAAATCGCACGCCCCGCCCGGAACGTCAAGGGAATTTCTTCGATAAAGTGTTGATGGTGAATATCTTGTGACTATCTTGTCAATAACATGACAAAGCAATTCATTACCAACAACTTGGCTGCAAAAAGTTGCTCACCGGACGCCTGCGGCACGCAGCACAGACGGAAAAAAAGTTCCTCCGCTGTCGTTCAAGGACGGCGGATTTCGACCTCGTAGAATTTGCGCGGTCCGCCCGCGGAGAGATCCGTGACGCGGCGTTCGGGGAGGAGACCGTCGGTGCTTTGATTGCTCAGCTCTTCCCCTCCGGTCGCAAGATTGGTTCTGCCTTTCACCGTGTAGGTCCGGTCGGCCAGCACCGGCGAGAAGACGAGCCGCTTCTGCGACGATTGGCCCGGCACGGACTCGACGCGCAGGCGGAAGACGGACGTCGGATCGGTCGGGACGAGGCCGGCGGTGAACTCGAATAGGTTCTTTTGTCCATCGCGATCCGGGTCGAGCCCGGGCGCGGCCAGCGGGTTGTTGGTGCCGAAGTATTGCACCTGCCAGTCGTCCGCGAGCGCATCGCCGGCGTAGCTGCCGAAGTTGTCCGGCACCGTGTCCTGCACTTGCAGAAGTCGCGTGATCAGGCCCGACTCGACGGAGGTGGCGGCCACTGTGGCCGGGGTGGCCGCGTAGACCGCACCGGCCGTGACCAAGCCGCCCGTGGAGATGCCGGCCACGGGACCGTTCACGATGGAGAAGCTGAAGCCGGCAGGCGCGAGCGCGAGGCCGGTGCCGTCATCGGCGAGACGCACAGGAACAAGCTGCGTGCTGCCGAGTTCGTCCGGCGCATCGTCCGCCGCGAACAGCGCGTAGCCGGCCAAGTCGTAGAGCTGACCGACGTAGCCCTGCTTGGCCACGGTCGCGGAAGCCCCTTCGATGGACACGCCGGCAAGCGGACCAACGCTCCCGTCCGCGGTGTAGTTGGTGCTGGTCACGCGCTGCCCGCCGAAATCGATGGTGTCGGCAGTGATGGCGTAGTGGGTGCTGGTGCGCGGCGCGGCGTGCGCGGCGAGGATGGTGGCTAGAAGTGCGAGCAGGGTTCTCATGGCCGCGTGCGATTCAGGGGCGGTCGGCTTCGAGGGATTCGACCCGCGCTTTCAGCGCCTCGTTCTCGGCTTGGAGTTCTTTCACGGCATTGACCAGAGCCCAGACGACCGGCTCTTGGCTGACCCCGAGGTAGCCGTCGCTTCGTTGCGTCACCGCCTCGGGCAAGGCGGCCTGCAAAGCCTGGGCGGAGACGCCGACGTGGACGGCATCGCTGGGGATGTGCAGGGCATTGCCCGGCTTGAAGCGATAGTGCAGCGGCTCGATCTTCGCGATGGTGGCGAGGCCGGCGGTGAAAGGTGCTCCAAGGTCTTTGAGGCGCGCGTCAGAGACGTCCGTCAGGGTGCCGACGTAGGTGATGTTGCGACCGACGATAACATCACGATTCGCTATGATGTCCACTAGTGACGTCACGCCCGTATACGCAACAAAGTCCGCAAACGCGGTGATGTTTCCATTAGCGATGACATCATCGCCCGCTAGAACATCGCGGCCTGCCACGACATCGAGGTCTGATTGTATCTCGAACCCCGAACGGATTGCGTTAGAGGCGACAAGACCCGGCACTTCGACGCGCCCAAAAAGGCCGGTCGTTAGGGTTGCTACGTCCCCCGATCCGTTGGTCAGCACAATGTTGGTGAACGTGCCCGCTCCCAGCACGACGTTCTGGTTGACCAGATTGGCTGCGGCGGCACCCGCCGCCAATTTCGACGAGGTGACCGCCCCGCTGGCGAGTTGAGCGCTGCCGATGGAGTTGGGCGCGACGGTCTCGGCCAGGCGGGCTTGCAGTGCGTAGGGTGCGCTGGCCAGCGGCTGGTCCGGCGTGAGTTGCTGGAACCCGTGCACGCCGTCGTTGAACCACACGCGGAGGAAAAGCGGCGCGTAGAATATGTCGGGATTGAACGCGGCCATGTTCGTCACGGCGGTGTCACCCAAACGGACCGAGTAAAGTCCCTTGTCCACCGGCAAGCTCACCGAGGTGCCCGGCACCGCGTTCGGCGGGAGGTCTCCCGCATTGCTCCAATAAACCTGGTGCTCAATGTTCTCCGGCGGCGGCGCGATCGTGACTTGCACGGGGTTGCTGAAATAGCCCGACCCGGCCGCCGTGATGTTGATCGCCGTGACCACGCCTCCGCTGATCGTCGCCGTGGCCGTGGCCTGAACTCCCTCCGGGTCGTTGGGTGGGGCGATGGTGACCGCCGGGGGCGCGGTGTAACCGGAACCGCCGGAGTTGACGGAGATCGATGTGACCATCGCGGTGGCAATGCCCGACGCGGTCGCCGTCTGGTTCAAATTGGTCCCCGCATCAACAAGGGCGAACTTGAATTGGCCGGTGCCATGGAAGTTCGTGCCCTGCACGGCGACGCGGCCTTGGTGGTTGAGGTGCAGTGGCACCTGGGCGTGGGCTGCGGACGCCGCAATGAGGGCGAGGATGATCGAGCGTTTCATCGGTATGGATGGTTGGTTATTCAACCTTGGCCTCGATCGCTTCGAGGCGGGCGCGGAGATCGTCATTCTCGGCCTTGAGTTCCTTGATCGCGTTCACCATGGCCCAAAAGACAGGCTCTTGTTTCACAGAAAGGTAGCCATCCGAATCCTCAACCACAGCCTCGGGCAAGACGCTGCGTAGCGCCTGGGCAACAACCCCGATCTTCTCGATGTCGCTGGGCAGGTTCTTGGGGTTGTCTTTCTTGTAGCGGTAATGAAGCGGCGCGATGCCGGTGATCGTCTGGAGGCCGGGGGTGAAGGGGGCGCCCAATTCCTTCAGGCGGACGTCGGAGGAGTTTATGAGGCTGCCGCCGTAATCGATGTTGCCCTGCACCTCCACGTTGCCGGAGACATCCACAGAGAACGCGGTTCTCCGATATTGTTCGATCGTGCCGTTACCCACGGAAAAGAGATGATTGGGATTGGGGGCGTTGAACTTTCCACACGCAAAGGAGTTCGTTCCGGATGCTACGGTTGACTGGCCGAAGGCGGCCGAGTTGTCCGCAAAGGCGAGCGTGGTCAAGCCTGAAGCCAAGGTATTCCTTGCGGCCGCAAGAGCCGAATTGCCAAATGCCGCCGAGTTCTTTCCCGTGGCCAAAGCATTCTCCCCTGCTGCGATTGAATTTGTCCCCGTGGCCTGAACGCTCTGTCCGAAAGCCGCGGAGAAAGCACCGGTGGCTGAATTGGACAAGCCCACCACCAGCGGTCCGGTGAAACTTGCTGAACCGAGCGTCACCGCCTGATTGCCACCCGCGTTCAGATTCGCCGCGGCCGCACCCGGCGCGAGTTTGCCTGCGGCGATGCCGCCATCGGCAATCTTCGCTCCGCCCACGGCGTTGTCGGCGAGTTTGGCCGATCCGACAGAACCGTCAGCCAGATTGGTCGAAGTGACCGCGTTGCTCGCCAGATTCGCGGCCCCAACCGCGCCGGGCGCAAGGACAAGGCTGGTCACTGCTCCCGGCGCGAGCGTCGCCGTGGTGACAGCTCCCGCCGCCAAGCTCGCGGTTGTGACCCCGCCCTCGGCGATCTGCGCGCTGGTGATGGAGTTGGGAGGAACGGTCTCGGCCATGATGGCGCGAAACGCGTAGGGCGCTGCGCTCAACGGCTGGTCGGGGGTCAGTTGCTGGAAGCCGTTCACTCCGTCGCTGAACCACACGCGCAGCTCGACGGCGGAGGCGAAGATGCCCGGCATGAGCGCCGCCATGCCCGCGGCCGCGTCGCCGAGATTCACGGAGTAGAGTCCGTTGGTCACGGGAATCGAGATGGCCGACGCCGGTTCGCCGCCCGAGATGCTCGTCTGGTCGTTGCTCCAAGAGGTGAAATACTGGATGTTCGGCGGGGGCGGCGCGATGGTGACCTGCACAGGATTGTTGAAATAGCCCGAACCCGCCTCGGTGATCGTGATGCCGGTGACCACGCCTCCGTCGATCGTTGCCGTGGCCGTGGCCTGCACTCCTCCCGGATCATCGGGTGGAGCAATGGTGACCAGAGGCGGAGTGGTGTAGCCCGAACCGCCCGACCCGACATTCACCGAGGTCAGGCTTACCGTCGCGATGCCGCTGGCCGTCGCGGTCTGGCTCAGGTTGCTCGGAAGCACCAGGGCGAACTTGAACTGGCCGGTGCCGTTGAAGTTCACGCCCTGCACGGCCACGCGGCCCTGGTAACTGAGTTGCGCTGGGATCTCGGCCGAGGCGGGGCCAGCGAGGGCGAGGCAGAAAAGAGCGGGGAGCAGGTGGCGGTTTTTCATGGTGTGGTTGACTCCGGAGACCGGCAAACGACGCCGCAAGCAGGGCCGAGGCTAGGGACGCCCGGCGAAAGCCGTCCACCTAACTTAAGGTTAGTTTTCCGCACCCCCCAACGAGGTGTTTACATCCGCGCCGCCGTCCTGTTGAAAGGGCGGCCGTGCGGGGTTCCAAGAACAAACCCGAAGCCCCTTGGCCGGCCTCCCCCGCCGAAAGGGAGCGACGCCTGCTCGCCATGCACGGCGCCACGCGGGCGAACGAGTTCATCCATTCGGTGTTCCGGCTCCTGCAGGGAACGGTGGCCTGCGACTTCGCGCTGGCCAATCTGCGCAACTTCGACGGCGTTCCGCTCGTTGCGGTGGATTCGATCGGACGCGAGTTCGGCCCCGGATACATGGAGCGGTTCTTCCAGCTAAACCCGAGCGTGTCCTACGTCATGATGCGGCCGGGGCTGCGCCTGCTGCACACAAAGGATCACCTGCCGCCCGAGCCCGCGCTGAAGTCGCTGCAGTTCTACCGCGAATTCATGGAACCCGAGAACTGGCGCCACTCGGTCGCTTTGCTGTTCTGGGGCCTCTTCCCCCCGGTGCCGCAAAACGCGTTCTGCGTGTTCCGCAGCGCCGACCAGCCGGATTTCGACGCCGCGGAGCTGGCCCGCCTGCGGGCCCTCCATCCCCACATCGGCACGGCCTTGAAACGCCTGAAGAAGAGCCTCAAGACCGCCTCCTCCTCCGACCGCCTTTCGGTGCTGCTCGAGGCACTGCCCGCCTCGGCCACCCTGCTCGAATGGGACCTCCGCATCACGCACCAGAACGCGGCGGCGCGGCGGGCGAGCGGGCTGTGGGACGGACGCGGCCACCAGAACCCGCCGCGCCAGCCCGCATTGCCCGACGAGATCCTCGCGGCCTGCACGGAAATGAAGGCGGAATGGGGCGCCGCCCTGCAGCAGGATGCGCGGGCCCTTTTGCATCGGAAGCGCGTCGTCCCGCATCCGGAGCGACCCGATCTGTCCGCCGAGATCACCCTCGTCCTGCAGCAAGACTCCCTGCTGGCCGACCCTGCTTTCCTGGTGCAGATCCGGGAAAACCCCTCCGGGACGGCACCAACCCCGGCCCCACAAGGCCTCTTCGCCTCCCTCTCGCCCGCCGAACGCGAAGCCGCCCTGTTGGCGGCCGAGGGGTGGTCGAACGAAGAGATCGCGCAACGCCTCGGCATCAGCACCGCCGCCGTGAAAATGCGGCTGCACGGGACCTTCCGCAAACTCGGCGTCCGCAACCGGGCCCGCCTCGCCGCCCTGCTCCGGTGAACGGCGCCGCCGGCGATGTTTGCGCTGGCAAGGCCGCCGCCCGCCGCACAGAATAACCGTTCACCCGCGAAGCGAAATTCGCAACCCCAGCCCACCCGCTTTCCCGTGTATACGCAGAACGAAAAAGTCGAACCGATCGATGTCGCCGAGGAGATGTCCCGCTCCTTCCTCGACTACTCCATGTCCGTCATCATCTCGCGCGCCCTGCCCGATGCGCGCGACGGACTGAAGCCCGCGCAGCGGCGCATCCTCTACGCGATGCACGACCTCCGGCTCTTCCCCGGACGCCAGCACATCAAGTGCGCGAAGATCTGCGGCGACACGAGCGGCAACTACCACCCGCACGGCGAGGCGGTCATCTACCCCACTCTCGTCCACATGGCGCAAGCCTGGGCCATGCGCGAGACGCTCGTGGACGGACAGGGCAACTTCGGCTCGGTCGAAGGCGACCCGCCGGCCGCCATGCGTTACACCGAGGCGCGTCTCACCCACCTCGGCACCGCGTTGATGGCGGACATGGACAAGTCCACCGTGGACTTCGTCCCGAACTACGACGAGCGCCTCACCGAGCCCGTCGTCTTCCCCGCCGCCTTCCCGAACCTTCTCGTCAACGGCGGCACCGGCATCGCCGTCGGCATGGCCACCAACATGCCGCCGCACAACCTCGGCGAGATCATCGACGCCATCTGCGCGCAGATCGACAAGCCCGACATCACACTCGACGGGCTGATGAAGCACGTGAAGGGGCCCGACTTCCCCACGGGCTGCCAACTCTGCGGCGTCGGCGGCATCCGGCAGTATTTCGAAACCGGGCGCGGCTCGGTCAAGGTGCGCGGCAAGGCCGGCGTCGAGGAACTCAAGGGCAACCGCGAGCAGATCGTCATCACCGAGATCCCCTACAACGTCAACCGCGCCACCCTCGTCGAACGCATCGCCGACCTCGTCAACGAGAAGACCATCACCGACATCAGCGCCATCCGCGACGAGTCGGACGAGAACACGCGCGTGGTCGTCGAACTCAAGCGCGACGCGAATCCCAAGGTCGTCATCAACAACCTCTACAAATACACCGCGCTCGAGTCGTCGTTCGCGGTGACCATGCTGGCCATCGACCGCGGCAAGCCGAAGCTGCTTTCGCTCAAGGAAGCCATCGCCTGCTACATCGAGCACCGCCGCGAGGTCGTCCTGCGCCGCACCCGCCACCTCCTCGGCGAGGCCGAGGTCCGCGCCGAGAAACTCGAGGCCTTCCTCATCGCCCTGGCCAACCTCGACGAGTTCATCCGCATCATCCGCGGGTCGAAGAACCGCGAGGAAGCCAAGGTCAAGCTCCTCGCCTTCGAGTTCACCCGCAAGCAGATCGAGAAGTTCGGCATCAAGATCCGCAGCGAGCAGCGCCTGACCAACGGCGAATACCTCCTGACCGAGCAGCAGGTGGACGACATCCTCGAACTCCGCCTCTACCAGCTCACGGGGATGGAGAGCGACAAGGTCCTGGCCGAATACAAGGAACTCCTCTCCACCATCGAAGACCTCCTCGACATCCTCGCCCGCGAGGAGCGCGTGCTCGACATCATCAAGGCCGAGCTGCGCGAGATCAAAACGAAGTATGCCGGGCCCCGCCTCACCGACATCGTCCCCGACGAGGGCGAGATCAACATCGAGGACCTCATCACCAACGAGGGCTGCATCATCACCGTGACCCACCGCGGGTTCATCAAGCGCACCGCCGTCAGCGCCTACCGCTCGCAGAAACGCGGCGGCAAGGGCGTCATCGGCATGCAGACCCGCGAGGCCGCGACGGAAAGCGAGGAGGACGATTTCGTCGAGCACCTCTTCACCGCCAGCACCCACGACTACCTCGTCTTCTTCACCAAGAAGGGCCGCTGCTATGTGGAGAAAGCCTACGAGATCCCCGAGATGGGACGCTCGGCCAAGGGCCGCTCCATCGCCAACCTCCTCGAGTTCAAACCCGGCGAGGAAATCGCCGCCGTCATGCGCATCGTCTCGAAGACCGGCGCGGGCAAGGACGAGACGTGGGACGAGAACCTCCACATCCTCTTCGCCACCAAGAGCGGCGTGATCAAGAAGACCAACCTCTCCGCCTACCGCAACATCCGCAAGGGCGGCATCATCGCCATCAACATCGAGGACGATGACGAACTCATCGCCGCGCTGCTCACCAACGGACAGAACGAGATCGTCCTCATCACGAAGGACGGCATGAGCATCCGCTTCAGCGAGGAAGACATCCGCGACATGGGCCGCACCGCCACCGGCGTCTGGGGCATCCGCCCGGACAAGGGCGACCGCGTCATCGGCGCCGCCTTGGTCGTGCCGGACACCACCCTCCTCGTGGCCGGCGCCAACGGCGTGGGCAAACGCACCGAATTCGACGAATACCGGCTCCAAGGCCGCGGCGGCAAGGGCATCATCACCATGAAGGTGACCGACAAGACCGGCGCGGTCGTCGGCGCCCTCAGCGTGCGCGAGAACGACGAGATCATGCTCATCACGTCCGGCGGACAAAGCGTGCGCACCCGCGTGGCCGAGATCCGCATGACCGGCCGCAACGCCCAAGGAGTGCGCCTCATCGGCCTCTCCGATGGCGAACAGCTCCAGGCCATGGCCCCCGTGGTCAGCCAGAGCCAGGAAGAGGAAGTCGAAGGCGCGTAGCGCCCCCCGACGGAGCGGCTGCTTCAGCTGCCGCAAAAAAAGATCGTTAGCTCAAGTCACCGGCCTGCCCGACGGCATCCGCCGCCGCGCGTCGCGCCGTCCACTGCGGCAGGCGTCGCTGCAAAACCGCACCGCCTCCCAGTCCCGCGCCCACTTCTTGCGCCAGCGGAACGGACGCCCGCACGCCGCGCAGAGCTTCTCCGGCAGATCGGATTTCGCCACGCCCCTCATGCGAAGGCTCCGACCCCGTGCTTTTCCAACCTCCGCCCGACCTTGCTCCAGAGCGGAAAGAAGCCCCGTCCCGCCAGCGGCCACAGCTCCGAGTCCCAGCGCCGCCGCACGCGCTCGATCGCGATCCCACGCGACGCCAAAGCATCCGGCAATCTCGACAGCGCCTCGCGCACCGGACCAACCGCCGGCTCCACCATGACCACGCGCTCGGCCCCAACCTCCACGCAGGCTTGCGCGACCTCCGCGCCAGATCCGCATCCCCGCACCTCGACGCCAAAATGCTCAGCCGCCCGCCGCGCCGCATCCGCGCGCGCCGCGGACAACCACCGCGCCCGCGGCAGCGGCTCGGGCGATTCCATCGGCGCGATGAACGAGACAACCAGCGCCGGACGAAGCCCGGCCGCCGGGCCGCATTCGATGGAAAGATCCTCGTCATGCAGCAAGAGCACCGCGCGCACATCGCTCGCCTCCGCCACGGGCGGCAACACCGGCAGCATCTCCGCGCGCTCGTTCGATTCGCCATCTTCCGCCGGAATTCGCGCCGCGACCGACTCGCCCAAACCGATTCCACCCGCCTCGTCCAGCAACTCCGGCGCGGTGTATTTGCGGATGTTCTGCTCCGTGGCCAGGTAGGTCTTGCCCCGCGTCTGCAAACCCGCGACCCAGCGCCAGCTCAGCGTGTTGCTGGCCGGGTCCGCATCGAGCAGGTGATCGAAGAAATGCCGCGCCCCCAGTTCCCACGGCAGGCCGCAGTGGTGCACCCAGAACGACGCCCACCACATTCGCGCGTGGTTGTGCATGTAGCCCGTTTCGAGCAGTTCGCGCGCAAAGAGATTCATCACCCCGGACCCCGACCTTCCCTCCGCCACTTCCGCCGCCATTCCGTCGAGCGTCATCCGTCCCACCGCCGCCCGATACCGCATCCAGACCTCCGGCCTCAGCTCCAGCCAGCTTTTCCAATAGCTCCGCCACAGCACCTCCTGCACAAACTTCTCCACCGCGCGGAATGCATGCCGCCGCAACACCGCCTCCACCACCTCCGCCTCCGTGATTAAGCGGTGCCGCAACGCCGCCGACAACCGCGACACATTCGCATGCCCCGGCAGCACATGATTCCGCATCCCGGCATACCGCGCCGCCGACGGCATGAACGCCTCCAACCGCTCCAAGGCCGATTCACGCGTCGCGGGGAATGCTTCCATCACTCACGCTACGCCCCGGCCCGCCGCGCAGGACGCGACGCGTTGCCGATCCCTTCCGAGCTGTAGCGGCGGTGTCCCGACCGCCGAGCCCCGAAGTTTACCACGAAACCTCAGGCCCGACGCCTTCGCGAACCATCCGAACACGGCACTTCGATCCTCTTCGCGTCTTCCCGCGCCGGAGCTTTGCGGGCAATACCCCATGGAGACAACCGGACGTCAGTGATTCACTATGGCCTCGGCGTCGTCCGAACCGATCCATGAACCTCCACCAACCCGCATCCTCCCCGCAACATGGCAGGCCCTCGGCCGGACGGCAGGCGCTCGCCTTGATCGGTTGGCTGGTCCTCTGCTTCGCGGCGACCAGCACGGCCGCCTTTGTTTCCATCGACGGATGGTATGCGGCCCTGCAAAAGCCGTCGTGGAATCCGCCCGCCTGGGTCTTCGGTCCCGCGTGGACCGTGCTCTACATTTCCATGGCCGTGGCCGCGTGGCTCGTCTGGCGGGAGGGCGGATGGAAAGCACAAGGCCGCGCCCTCGGGCTGTTTCTCGTCCAATGGGTGCTCAATGCCCTGTGGACCCCGCTCTTCTTCGGCCTGCACCGGCCCGGCCTCGCCTTCGCCGAGATCGTGATCCTCTGGCTCGCCATCGCTGCGACCCTCGCCGCGTTCTGGCGGATCAACAAAGTCGCCGGCGCCCTCTTGGTGCCCTATCTCGCCTGGGTCACCTTCGCCGCCGCGCTCAACTTCGCCATCTGGCGGTTGAACGTGTAGCGCCTCAGGACAAGGACACGACTGGCCCTGCTACTGCGCCATCGAGCTGTCGCGCGGCACATCCTTCCCCGACCAAATTCTCTGCTGGGTCCACGGGCCAGCCGGTGCGGACCAGAACGGATCATCCGGCGGAAGCCCGAGGTGCAGCAACCCCGTGAGGCAGATGTAGAGCGAACCGGTGTTGTTGTAGGGATCGCGCATGGAGGGCTGAAAACCAACCGCCCCGGCATCGAGCCATCCGTTCTCGTCGAATGTCCCCGGAGCTTCGGTCATGCGTCGCACCACGGCATTGATGCCCGCGCGCGCGCCGCCGGGATCAATCACACTGGGAAGCTGTTTGCGCAGGATGACATCCGACAACCCCTGAAAGGCCGCGAAGCGGTAAGTGCTGGATCGTCCGATCACCGGAAACGTGCCCTCCGGGGAAATCATGCGCTCGAGCACCACCGCATAGCGCCGGGCCCGCTTGAGTTGCTCGTCCTGAAAACCGGCCAACTGATGCCCCTTCTCCCGGCACACTTCCAGGACATCGAGCAGCATCGGGTGCATCACGTAACTGTTGTAGTAGTCCCAGTGGAACTCCGCACCGTCCCCGTAGGTGCCGTCGCCTTTATACCAGCCTTGGTGCTTCTGCACCCCGGTGGTAAGCCGGCCTTCCTCCAGATCCCCGGTGAATTTCCACAGCGCCGCCTCCACGATGGACGGGAAGAGCACCCAGTTGCTGTCGTAGGGCTCCATGCTACGCGTGGACTTGAGCGCCGCGGCGACGTTGGATTTCTCGATGTCGGCGAGAGGCTCCCAAAGCGCTCCGGGCGCGCGCAGGAGGGCTTGGGCAATGAACGCCGCCTCGACCAGCGTTTGGGTGCCTCCTTGCTTCGCCCGACCGAAATTCAGCATCCCGGGACCGCCCGGCGTCGTGGCCTGGACGAGGCCGCGGCGCGCCATCTCGCCGTAGCGCGCCCGCAACTCACCCTCGGGCGTCTCGTCGCCACCCAACTCGATCCACGGCGCCACACCGGCCAGGGTGCGCGCCAAGGCCTCGAGCGCGGCTGTCTCCACACGGTCCTTCTCCCAGTCACGCACCGGCATGGCTTGCGGTAAGCGCGCTTCCGCCCCCGCCTCCAGCACCGGGCCCGCGATGCGCATCATGGTTTCCACGAGAAACGCCCGATCGGCAGCTCCATCGTTGGCTCCGGCGGCTGTCAACGCGATGCCGGCAGCCACCATGCAACCTCTGTGCTCCATGATCCCTTCATTCAAGAGCCGGACGGGAGGTGAGGCAATGGTTCTTCGGCGCGGACGAATCTACCGCGAGGCTGCCCGAAAACACTCCACCGGCAGAGGCAAGCCATCACGTTCGCCATGCTCCGCCGGAACGGGCCTGCCAGGGCTTCGGGCGGCTCGTTGCCGACATTGCGACAGAGCGTGGCCGCACCTTAGGGACTTTGCTGACAGTCACTCACTGCAGCGGCGGCCCGACGATCTCGATCCCGTATTGGGCGGCGGCCGTGGTGAGCGCTTGGATCGCCTCGGGAGTCGGGGGGCCGGCCAGCTCCGGCCGGCCCGCGTGTTCCGCCGGGCGCCCCAAGGCCCGCACGAAGCGCTCGAAATCCCCGTGCACCGTCACGGTCAGAAAGCGCCCTCCATCTGGCGACTCGGCCCGGTAGCTGTGGGCGACGCCCTTCGGCGCGAGAAAGGTGTCGCCGGGGCCGACCCGGAAGTCCTCGCCTCCGAGGTGCACGCGAAACTGCCCCTCCAGAACGCGGAAGATCTCGTCCTCCGTGCGGTGAATGTGCAGCGGCGGAGAATCACCGCAGGGAACGCTGTGCTCCAAAATCGAGACCCCATCTTGGCCGTCCGACTGGGACAGGGAGATCGTCACGCGTGTGTTGAGGAACCAGAGGGATGTCGTGTTCATGTGTTGTAAACAAGTGGAGGCGTCTTTCACGGAGACACAGCAGCGCGGAGGGGTAAAGCACCAAAGCACAACCCAGCTCTCTCATTGCGCTCGGCGTGAGTCCGCGATCCCGGCAGGTCGCTTTGCGTCCAAGCCGAGGCAGTCAAGTTGCCGTTCGCGCCTCTCCCAAGAGCACGGTGCGGATGTCGCCCCGGGCCCGCACGCTCGTGATCAGGAGATAGGCACTGAGGAACAACGCTCCCCCGAAGACCGCGGCGACACCAAGCAGGAGACCGACGCCGGAGAACTGATGCCGCCAGCTCACCCACAGACCGGAGAGCAGAAGCATGCAGAGGAAATCGAGATTGAACTGCCCGGGCCAGCCCATCGCCGCCATGTCCCCGAAGAACACGGGCAACAAGTTCAATCCGTGATTAGAGGCGACCACAAGGGTGTAGCCGGACAGCACCAAGAAGATGGCGACAAGAAGAGCGCGAAACGCAGGCATAGGATTCGTCGTTGGGTTGGGAGATTCGTGAACAAAGCTGGGGGCCAGCAACCTGACAGATCGCCCTGGTTCGCCCCTCAGATCTCGTTGTCCGGCGTCAACTTCGAGCCGGCAGGGATTGTTTTCGATGAAAATCCTCCGTGATTACGCCTTGGAAGATGTGCGCCGTGGCGACTCGCCGGGTTCTCGAGGTGAAGTCAACCGTGGCGCAGTAACCCGTGAACTCGGGAAACACCAAAGAGTATTGTCGAAGCCATTCGATGTCGTAGGGAAACAACACAGGCTGGCCTGTCCGCTTTCTCCGCGCCTTCCATTCAACGATAGCCCGCGGGTAGCGAGCGGCTTTCCAATCTGCATCCCATGTCGTTGCGGCCGCAGCGTCCCAAATCACGAGGTCTTTCCGACACGCTTGCTTGATGCCAATGGAGGGTGGCTGGGGCACCCCGACCTCGATGGCCACTTGCGTGAAGTCTGACAATGGTCCGCCCGGGCGTATTCGCGCATAGACAAACCTGTGCACGAACAGATTAACGCAGTCGTGCTCCTTGCCGCGCCACTCGGACGAAAGGAGCCACGCTTCGTATTCGGAGAAGGCATCAGCGAAAAGATCGTGGAGTGTTGCGAAAGGCATAGCTGCGTCTTGGCTAGTCGCCCGACTCCAAGAGAAGTTGGGTGAGCTTTTCAGACAGCCACCGTTCGGTGTAATGGCGTTGGAGTGATGTTTTTGGCCTGAAGCCCGCGGAAGCCATCAACGATTCGAGGCTGACGACCCGATCCAAGTAATTGAGCAAAGAACACGCTCTGACCAAGGCGCCATCGGGGGAGCAGATCAACCAAGCCCCCCGATCTGCTGCCGCTTTTGCCAGCAAGTTTTCCTCACCGGGATCAAGGTTCACACGTCCTGCTAGCTGGAGGCGAAGGCTTGCCAACTCCGAGGGTGAAACGTTGTGCACTTGGGTTTGGCTCTTCACCGCCGCGGCATCGACAACCACATAGTCCTTGCGCCGGCCGGCACCCGCGGCGCATTCCTTGATTACCTTATCGACGGTGACCAGCCGATGCCCGGACGCCAGAGTCTTCCAGCCTCCCACCCGGAAGCATTCGATCACGACATTCGTGTCGATGTAATGATCGTTGCTTGAAGCGGGCATGGTTCGGGCTCACAGGCTGAAGCTCGGTTCCAGATGGTTCTTGCGCAGCATCTCTGCGAGATCGTCGATGGAAGTCTGCAGGAGCGAGGCGGCTTTCCGCGCTGAAATGAACCCTCGGTCGATACCACGATTCAAACGCTCAAGCAGGGAGCGTCCGAAGGCCGGGGCAGGATGGATGTCTTCGTGGATGTCCAGCCCGAGGGATTCCACAAGCTCCTTCAGCAGGAGTTTGGCGTTGATGAGGCGGTATTTGAGCGCCATGACCGAGACCTGGAAAAACTTGGCGGTTTCCTTGAACCAGCTCTTCGGGGGAACGTGCGCCGGGCCCAGCTTTCCCGAGGGCTTCACGGCCTTCTGCCACTCTTCGAGTCGTTGGCATAGAGCCGCCAACGGCATCAGCAACGCCGAGGCGAAGTTGTCCGCCAATTTCTCGACGCGGGAAAGCTTGCCGCTTTGCCCTTCCCAATCGAATTTCTCGGGCGGCATCGTGTTCCACGTCAAAACGTGAAAAAGCTCGTGCGCCAGCGTGAAATGCCGCCTTCCGCGCGAGTGATGGCGGTTCAGAAAAATCGTGGCGCCTTCCGGCAGATTGACCGCACCACCCGACACATGACTCGGAGCGTCCACCGGCAGCACCATGACGTTCAACTCGCTCTCGATCTTCGGCTGCAACTGCGGAGCCGGGGGGGAGTCGATCCCCCACGATTGGAGCAGGCTCTCGGCGGCGGCCACCGCCTCCTCGAAAGTGCTGTCTTTTTCCAATGGCAGAAACATTCGCAGCGGACACACGGGGTCCTTGAGCTGCTTGATCAACTCCCGGTGGGCCCCCACGAGTCCGAGCGCCCACGACTCGAATTCTTGGATCTCGGGGGATACCTCTTCGGCCCGCCAAGACATGACGCCCTCCCCCACAACCAGCGTGGGGTCGGTGAAAAACTCGAGCGGCTTCTCCAGCAGTTGCATGAAGAGCACCAACTCTTGACTCGAAACCTTCCGCTTGCCGGACTCGATGTGGGAAAGAATCTGGCGGTCCTTGAACCCAAGGCGCTCCGCCAACTCCTCCTGGGTCATCCCGATCTCCCTGCGGGCCAGAGCGACCCGCTCCCCGATCATCTGGTGGAATGTGTCCATGGCGGAAGTGTGTATTACTTTTTACGATATGCAAGACCTTCTTGCGTTTCTTGGCATGATGGGTAGCCAGCTCATCAAGGACTCAAAACTGGATTCGGCTCCTCAAAACCTCTGCGCCTCAGCGCCTCTGCGGGAGTCGGATTCGTGTGTTGGTTCAGGCAGGAATCTCGCGCGGAGACGCGGAGGCGCGGAGGAGGACAACCGTTCGGCCGCTTAACCCTTGTCTCTGCCAAGCAAGTCGTCACTCCGAAACAGCCTTTCCCCGCGCATCACGTAAACGATGTAAACAACCTGATTCTGTTCGCGATAGAAGATGCGAACGGGCGGAATGACCAGTTGCCGATACGGCGTGCCTTTGAGCTCAACAGGCACGGACCCGCTCTTGGGATGATACGCGAGTTGTTCGATCCGCTCGAAGACTCGGTGGACAAACCGGCGCGCGGCGTCCGGCTTGTCTAGCGAGATATAGTCCGCGACCTCGTCAAGATCTTGGAGCGCCGTCTCGGTCCAGACTACGCGAGCCATCGCGCCATCCTCTGCTTCGCTTCCCGGTGGGAAACAACGCGCTTCTCCAGAATGGCTTTCTCGCCGCGAGCGATGCCCTCGAGGAGCGTCAGCCGGCTCTGCATGCCCTCATACCTCTGCACATCAATGAGGTAAGCCGCAGGGAGCCCATGCTGCGTGATGAGCACGGGCTCATGATCCGTGTTCAGCCGGGAAATGACGTCGGTCGCCTTGCGCTTGAGGGTTGTTACCAGTTCGGTTCGCATGCAGTGATACTAAAGTGGCACTCAGGCTGGCGCAAGCACCGTCCGGAGCCCCGCCGGCGGGTTTCGCGCCAAGCCCGCCAAGTTCGCCAAGAGATGGGGTTGAGCAGACTTCCTCTTTGCGCCCCTTGCGACCTTGGCGCGAGCCGGATTGGTGTGCTTGTTCACGCAGGAATTTCGCGCGGAGACGCGGAGGCGCGGAGCAGAATGGCGCGTTGCAGCTCAGCGAATCGTTCCCTTCAGCCAGGTTGACGGCGTGCGCGTGAGTGTGTATAAATACACATGGCATGAGCAGCAAGGAAATCATCCGCCTTTTGCAGAAGCATGGGTGGGTGATGGACCGGTCCAAGGGGAGCCACCACCAGTTCAAGCATCCCTCCAAGCCGGGGCTCGTGACCGTGCCGCACCCGAAGAAAGACCTGCCGACTGGGACGGCGCGGGCGATTTTGAAATCGGCGGGACTGGAAAGAACAAAATGAACTACGCCATTGCCATCGAACATGAGAAAGGCCGCGCTTGGGGTGTGGAGTTCCCGGACCTGCCGGGCTGCTTTTCCGCGGGGGACACGCTGGACGAGGCCTTGGAGAATGCGCGGGAGGCAGCCGCTTTCCATATCGAGGGGTTGCTCGATGCCGGGTTGCCAGTGCCGGAAGCCAAGGGTGTGGAAGCTTGGGCGCGCGATGCAGCATACTCTGGCCGCACTTGGGGCATCGTGCCGGTGGACCTCGCTGCGCTCTCGGGCAAGTCGAAGCGGCTCAATATCTCGCTGCCCGAGCGCGTGCTGCGCCGGATCGACGCCGCCGCCGCGAGGGCCGGCGAATCCCGCTCGGGCTACCTCGCCCGCCTCGCGCTCCAAGCAAGTTGAGGTATCGGCATTCTGAGAATGCCAGAAATCCATGGATGACCCCCATGGCCGATGCGCCGGCGGGTTTCGCGCCAAGCCCGCGAAGTTCGCCAAGAGATGGGGTTGAGCAGACTTCCTCTTTGCGACCCTTGCGACCTTGGCGCGAACCGGATTGGTGTGCTGGTTCGGGCAGGAATCTCGCGCGGAGACGCAGAGGCGCGGAGGTGGGAGATGCCGACACGTTCAGGATGCAGGGGAGAACGGAGCAGGGCGGTTCAAAGAATGGCTCAGTTCAGCACGGCTGAGGTGATGGGCACGGCTGTTGCGGGTGCAACAATGTCAATAGACCCTGACTGACCCCTATGCCTTATGGCTTTTTCCCGCCGGAGCCAGCCGCCGCGGCGCGTGCAAAGGCGGATCCGCCATCTGCGATCATTCATCGGCGGCGCCGCGGCCCGCTCCCTCCTTTCGTGTCATAACCCCCTTTGCAGCGTCGCCAAATTGATTCGCACCCGCTAAAGTCATCGACCTTATGGGCGGCACTTCCTTCCGCATCTTTTTCCCGGATGTCTCGGCCGAGGGGCTACGGTTGCTGGAGAAGTCGAATTGGTGTGCTGGTTCGGGCAGGAGTCTCGCGCGGAGACGCAGAGGCGCGGAGGTGGGAGATGCCGACACGTTCAGGATGCAGGGGAGAACGGAGCGGGGCGGTTCAAAGAATGGCTCAGTTCAGCACGGCTGAGGTGATGGGCGCGGCTGTTGCAGGTGCAAAAATGTCAATAAACCATGACTGACCCCCTTGGCCTCCCCCTTGGCCTCCCACCTTCGCGGACTTTCATGTCGCCTGACACCCATGGCTGCCCGCGCCTCTGGCTGCTTTGGGGTGTGCTCTCAAACATAACGCCCTTCGGTGCGTCGACGCCAATCAATGGTCTGAATCTCGGCGAGAGATTTGAGTGTAGCTAAAGAAACGTCGAAAAAGCCGCAATTAGCATGCCAGCACCTGTAAGGAGGCTGCAGCATTTCGCTTAACTTTTCGAGATCAACACGCCGGAAATAATAGCCCAATAGACTGAAATGCCAATTGTGCCTTTTGTCTGCAAAATTTCCCGTTGCAAGCGCCTCCATCGCTCCTTCCTCGACCAGAGCAAGAGCTAGGGAGTGAAGAAATGCGAAGGTTGGATCCTCGGTCGTCTTGGCCTGATGGTCGAGCAGCCACGCGACCACTGGATGCCGCCGATTCAAAAGCCGCTCAGCAGCAACGACTCCGAGCACCCCGTCTAAACCCTCGCCGAACGAGCTTGTCTGAAAAGACCTTGAAAAAGAGTCCTGAATTACACGAGTAAAAGTCATCTCTTCAGGATCGTCGGGCGGCTGGAACGTCAGCATGATAGCGCCCTGCTCCAGAACAAGAGTTGCAAGGCCTAGGATGGTTTGTCGGACAACCTCCTCAAGTAGCCGATGGCCATTGCTATCTTTCCAAGCAGCCATCTCCGTATCGAGGCCGACCACCATGCCATCAGCCTCGGGCTCAAACAAGTCTACTGACTTTCCAGTGAATGAAATGGGGTTGACGATCTCAAGCGGCCGGAAACTCAGCTCGCCGCTTGGAGATAGGGAGGGAACATGCAGATACTCCCAAACACAGCCCCGCTGCAACGTATCAACCCTCACGTGATGCAACGCAAGAAGCTGCCATAACGCCTTTAGTTCTGTGGACGTCGAAAACCTCTTTATCAGTTTTTCCCAAAGCCTTCCATGTGCCTTTGCGGCCAGTCGTCTGAGTCTTCTCCAACCTGGACCAGAGTCGTTGAAGACGCCTCTACTATCGGGCGGCGACCGGTGCGGTGTTAGCTCGGGCTTGATGTCACCTCTTACGTCAAGGATGAAAAAATCCTGACCGAAGTCTATTGGGTTGGCATGTTGGGTGCCAACCAGACAAAAATCGCGAGGTCCTCTCCCATGTGGCCCTGCAACAAGAATTCCATCAATGCAAGTGCGCCCCCCCAATGACGAGAATGCTCTGATCTGGGCGCCTTCAACCCAGTAGCTCGGCCCATACTTTTCGGTCATTCGCCAACCAGCTTTCTCGTTAGAAACAACCAGTTCTTTGTTCTTACCACTTGGAACCGCGCATACAATAGTGCCGCCGAGGCGTGAGTCAATTTCACTAAACTCTTGCTCGAATACGAAGTGAGCCACGCGTGGATGCTCAGCGAATTGATGCCAAGGCCTTGCCGTTCCTGTGGGGAGTGAGATCTCGTCAGCAATCTCCGGAATCGTGCATTTGGCCGTAACCGGGAATTCCCCAGCCAGGGCATATGCGTAGATCGTGTTGACGAGCTGCACACGATCTTGATGGGACAAAAAGCGCTCCGGTTTTCGTCGGCCAACAACCTCTATCGTTGTTCCTGCGGGCTGGTCGTGCCGGCCTTTCCGCAACACAATAAGCCCTCCAAGCCCGTTGATCTCCACAACCAAAGGCTCTCCCAAGCCACCTTGGTGTCCTCCATAGCGGCGAGTGGCGATCGTGATCTGATCGCCGAGCATGAAGACACTCATAAACCCTATGCCAAAGCGAGCACAAGGGTCAAAATCCGCGTCATGATGACGAAACGTGTTGCGCTCTCGCTGGAAGTCTGGCGAACGGTAATAGCTGCGTCCGGCGCACAATAGGAAACTCTTGATAATGTGCTTATCCATTCCGACACCATTGTCGGTGCATTTGACATACTCCCGCCCCTCTGCATTTACACCATGTTCGAAATCCACCCGTCCTTGCGACCAGTCCATTTGTTCATCGCGCCTAATGATAGCGGCGCGATGCCTCAATGCGTCCCATGCATTTTGGAGCAATTCACGAATCGCAAGGGATGGTTGGCCGTATAGCTTTTCGGTCATTAGCAACCTTATGATCTCATCTCGACCAAGCGTGATTTCCAGATCGCTGGCTTGAAGGTAAGCACCGTCTTTGGCGGAGATCCTTGACCTATCCGTTCGGATCGGCAGATCGATGCAATAATGGGAAAACTGTGCCGGAAATTGACGTGTGATCTCGTGGGCTGAAGCAAGTTCCTCGTCAATATACTCGAGAAACTTGTGAATGGCCCGCTCGTATTCGGGCCGTTCGCATGCGCATTCGAACCGGACGGCATCTCGGTCGATCTTCCACCCCTCGACGCTGCGGTGCTTCTGCCACTCTGCGAGACTAATCGGGTTTGTGAAACTAATGCATCGGAACAGTTCGTCGGGCGTTCGTTCTCTGTCGAAGTCGAGCACATCGGCCAGTCGAAGAACGCAAGCCAAGTATGGGAGATTGGCCGTGAAGGTGCCGATCGCCTTATCCGGCAAAAAGCCGTTCCCCATAGTCAGATGGGTAGGCGGCCAGTTGTGAGAAACGCAGAGAAGGGCTAAAGTATCGGCTAAGTGTCCTGTCCCGACGTTTAGCCTCGCGTCATCGCGTAGCTGCGATTTGATCAACTCTGCCGAGCGTTGCGCGTGTGTGTCGCGGATAACACGTTGAAATATCGCCTGCTCATGGTCGGCCACAATTTGCAAGCACCGCTGCATGTCCCTCGCGTCAGATTCTGGGTCATTCGCGATACGGAGCGCATCCTGGAATGTGGGGAACTCGACGAGCCAATTGTCACGAGCTAGTAAGTATGCTTGAGACTCACGAACCTTTGCTGCTTCCGCCGCATCAGGAACCATGCCGACGTCATGGAAGTGTGCCGCAAGGATCAGAAGCGCGATCTCCACCGGATTCAGAGTTTCAAGCAATACCTTTTCAGGTATGACTCGGGACATAAGCTCTGTGACACGCAACAAGTGGGTTTCATCATGCAGCGTGAATTCGGGGTGAAATGCTGGCATCAACTTCATCCGATCCTGCGCCTGCTTGCACACATCGATTAGTGGATGTGCGAGCGCTCTAGCACATGCGGTTGCTGCTTCACCCCGAAACGGCTGATTGAGCCGCTTCCATAGTATACAGGCGTCAAGCGAGGTTGGAGCGAATCCGCCGATCATCATCCTGCCTCCGTAAAGCTATATACTTGATTCAACCGCATCTGGTCATTTGCCTCTTGTAGGATGTGCTTCTACGCCGGAAAAGGAACATGTCTACTTTAGTAAAATAGTTGGAAGAGTGACGCGTCTAGGCGTCATGTTTGTCGCCTCTGTTTGTTCCATAAATACGGCGAGTCGATTGGGTCGATCGTATCTGCCGAACAAACTAGGACTGGCGACTTTGAATCTTACTCCTCATCTGAATCAATCTGGCGGAATGGTTGAGGAATTGACTTGTCTGGATCGGCCTTGGCATTCTTGAGGAATGCCGTCAGGCTCCGCTTGAGCTTGTCGCCCCAGTGCGGATCATTTATGTCGTAAATTATGACCCGCAGATGCCGAAGATCGAAAGGCACATCCTCAAGATTGGAGGAGGTAAAGACAACTGGCTTTCGTGCAGCATGCGCCAATCCCAGCTCGTAGAATACGTTGGCATTCTTTCCTGAAAGGTCAGCGATTAACACCTTTGATTTGCTTATCTGCTCCCATATTTGTTCAATAACCGTCCCAGTTGAGAATAGCTGGTCTGCGCGCATCGGTTCGAAGCCTGCCTCTTTTATAGACGGCGTGTATAGGTCTTGATAATAGATGTCGAACCACTCGCCAAAGGGCATCATCACAAAGCACGTCTCCAGAAATGTCCTGCCTTTTGCCGTGTCGTCTGCAGAGATAATCTTTGCAGGCTTTTGCTCTCCTTTTGGAGCTTCCTTCGATTCCTCAGGCTCTTCGCTTGTATCCGACGGTTGAAACGCGCGGAGATAGGAGAGATTCGTTGTAAAAATCTCGATAAAGGTTCTCACGCGTTCGCGCGGAATCGCGAATTCCCGCACAAGTGTGTTCTCGAAGAATTCATCCTCCGGGAGTTTTTTCCCTTTGTAAAAGTCTTCGACTTTCTTGAATTCCGCGACATTACGGAAGGCCCGCAAAAGAGCCGCTTGTCTTTGGCTTGGCGAACCTGGCGCCACCACGTCCTGGCCGATTGTCTCAAGCTTTACCGTTGCGCCCGGGCCACTTCCTGATACGAGCCCGTATTGATTGGCTGATCGCAGAAGATTCAGAAACCGCCAATCGTTCGATTGGTTGAATCCCACAGCCTTGACGAGCACGTCAGCTCTCATCGGGTTACCCGCATTCTGGTCTTCTATCGCCTTTGCAACCCTGATGGCTTCTTCTAAAGAGTTTTTTGGGAAGGTCCAATGCCCAGCGTTTGCTTTTGGTGCGGGCCCTTTGCGGCCCCGGGTGGGTTGATCTGGTTTCATGTCGCTATGGAATGTTGGTGAATGAGATTTTGCAGCGTGGATCGATCGTAATTGGTTCAGTTCCGAGATACCAGTGATTGAATTTGTGTCAACAAAAGCATAACTGCGACTCTGTCCGCAGGGTGTTGCTTTCGCCTCGAGATTTGGGGAAGATGGCCAACAGGACGCTCTGAAACATCACGTTGGAAAATGGAAGTAGCTTGCTCACGCTCAGCAATGTCAGGCGATCACCCCGTGAATTTGTCCCCGTCCCGGTGGGCGCGGCCTAGGGTGGTTAGGGTTTCTAGGATTTCGGTGATGTCGGCGGGTTTGGCGCGGGTGAAGTGTTTGGCGAGGGTTTCGGCGGTTTGGGGCGTCGCGGATTGGCGTAGGGCTTCGTCAACCAGGCGGACGCGGTCGGCGAGGGTTTTTGGCCAGGGGGTTTTGGCTTTTGATTTCTTGGGCTTGGGTTTGGCGTCTTTGGTGAGCGCGAGGGCGGTTTGGGCGGTGGTGGTGCCGGTGGGGTTCTGATAGTCGGGGCGGAGCCAGCGGATGGCGCCGGCGGACTCTTCGGCGGCGCGTTCGGCGTTGAGGGCGACCAAGCGGCGGAGGATTTCTTGGTCGAGTTCGCGCTCGAAGGTGGTGACGGCGGAACCGAAGCCGTCCGGAGTGGCTTCGATCTGGGCTGTTTCGCCGGTTTTGAAGTCGTGGATAGAGCCTTTGTGCGCCTCGGTGCGGAGGGCCCAGAGGTCGTCCCAGCCGTAGGCGGCGGCGACGGCGGCATCGAGGTCTTCGTGGAGTTGCAGGAGCACGGAGACGAGGCCTTGCTCGTGGATGACGCGCTCCTTGGCGGTGAGGTTGCGGTCCGCGCGGAGGGCTTCGAGCACGTTATACATGCCGGTCAGCGTGAGGCCCGGATGCTGCGCCTGCACCCGCTTGCGGTGCGCGTCGATCTCCTCGCCGAGGGCGCGAATGCGCGCCTTGGCCGGTTCGTCGCACGCGGGGAAGGGGAAGGGCAGGAAACATGTGGTATTAGTCCACGTAGGGTCGTTACCAACACCCAATCTACCGCCCGCTGCGAGCGCCCAGACTTGATGGATGCGGGAAGAGAGCACGCCTAGGAAGAACGCATCGTCGAGAGCGATGGCGTAGAGCTTGTGGTCGGGAACCACGTCTGGATCGATGAAGACGAAGGGCTTGAACTTCGAGGTCTCGACGGTTGCGATGAAGCGGTGCAACCCAGCAACAGCCTTTCGCAGCTTGCCAACCGGTTCGCCGAACAACCACCAATTCCGTTTTCGCGACTCGCGATTGTTTTGGTCTCGCGCCGGTTTCACGTGGACGAGCAAGTGCTGGTATGCGGTCGGCCATTTCGCGCGGAGTTCCTCTGCAGTGAGACCCCAAGCGTCGATGACTAGGCCTGATGAGCCACCCTGCACGAGTTCACGCCCCTTTTGGTAACGGCGGATGACGCCGACTGGGGTCTTCTCAGTGTGCCCGAGCTCCGCAGCCTCTTCCGGCGTCAAACGAAACCCTTCGCCCACAAGGTTCATCCCTTGAAAGCATATTCCTTCATTAGCCTTCATCGGAACCGCTCCTGCGACATCCGCGCCGGTCGTTAGGTCTGCGGCGATGCGTCCGGTTTCTGCAAAGAAGGTGACGGCAGACGAACCATCCTCGTGCGGGTCCTCAGTGGTGACGATCCAGAGCTCGCCGGAATGCTGGCCCGGCACGGCGACGGTCATTGCGATGCGAACGTCCGCGCCGTCCGTCGTATCAACCCACGGATGGTCTGGAATCGCGAAGACTAACGACAGCTTCTTGAGGTGTTTCTGCACCACTCTTCGATTGAAGATCATCCGAAGGCTGTTCGTGGTGATGAGCCCGAACCGGCGGAGCGCCTCGGTGCCAGCGAGCGTGGCCGCTTTGTCCCACCAATACATGACGAAGTCGGCGGTCTCTGGCACGCTTGGATAAGCCGCGCGCAACGCTTCAGTGTAGCCGCTACCAAGCGCATCGCGCATCCGCTTGTTCCCCAAGAACGGCGGATTCCCCACGATGAAATCCGTTTCGGGCCAATCGGCGGGTCGGGCGTTCGGGTAGGTGAGGAGCGGGAGGCGCTTTGACTCGTCGGGGATATCGCGGCCGGTGACGGGGTCGGTTTTCATGCTGCGGCGGTCCCACACGGTGACGGGGTGGCCGTGGTCGTCGGTGACGGGCACGGGGTCGCCGTCCCACGCGAGGACGGCGTCGCGGCATTCGATGTTGCGGAATTTTTTGAGGACGGGTTCGGCGGGGAGGACTTCGCCGCGGGTGCGGAAGTGCCATTGGAGGTAGCCGATCCAGAGGACCATTTCGGCGAGGGCGGCAGCGCGGGGGTTGAGTTCGAGTCCGAGGAACTGGTGGGGATCGACGGTGTGCGTCGAGAGGTCGAGGAGCATGGTCTCGCCGAAGCCGGCGGCGGCATCAAGGACCTCGCCTTCGAGGCGTTTGAGGTGTTCGAGGGTGACGTAGAGGAAGTTGCCCGAGCCGCAGGCGGGATCGAGCACGCGCACGCGGCAGAGCTGGTCGTGGAAGCGGAGGATCTCGGCGCGGGCTTCTTTCATGCGTCCGGCCTTGGCCTCGACGAGGGCGGCAGCGCGCACGCTTTCCCATTCGGCGCGGAGGGGTTCGACGACAGTGGGGAGGACGAGGCGCTCGACGTAGGCGCGCGGGGTGTAGTGGGCGCCGAGCTTGTGGCGTTCGGCGGGGTCGAGGGCGCGTTCGAGCAACGTGCCGAAGATGGCGGGCTCGACGTTTTTCCAATCCTGCTGCGAGGCTTTGATGAGGATGCCGAGCTGGGTCTCGTCGAGCGGGAGCACGCTGGCCTCCTCGAAGAGGCCGCCGTTGAAGCGGAGGAGCTTGCGGTTGAGGATGACGGAGAAATCCGTGCCGGTTTGCATTTCGGCGAAGAGGGTCTGCAGCTTCGGCACGAAGCCCGCGGGCGATCCGCGGAGGGATTCGAGCAATCCGCGAAAGCCCTCCTTGGGCAGCAGGCCCACATCCTCGGCGAACATGCAGAAGAGGCAGCGGGTGAGGAACTCGGCGACGAGGCGCGGATCGTGTCCGGCTTTCTCCAACGACTTCGCCAACTCGGCGAGGTAGCCCGCGATGGTGCGCGTGACTTCGGCGCTGTGCCGCGCGGGGTCGAGGCTGAGCGGGTCGAGCCAGATGCGGCGGAGGACGTCGCGCACGGCGTCCTCGCGCAGGTCGGCGAGGCGGATGCGGAAGCGGCGGGGATCGGGGAAGGGCAGGTAGGCTTTGCCCGCCTGGGTGAAGTCGGCCAGCACCTCGATGCTGTGGCCGACATCCACGATGAGCAGGAAGGGCGGGCTGGGTTCCTCGGCCGGGAGCGAGCGGGCGTAGCGTTCGGCTTGGCCGCGGGCCTTGATCATGGCGTCATCCCACGCCTCGCTGCCGCGGACGGGGCCGGACTTTTTCTTCGCCGTGTAAACGCCCGCCTCCTCGGCCACGGACAGCAGCGGCGTGGGCGGCTCCGGCTCGGACTGGAACTGCTTGGCTTCGAGGACGAACGAGCGGCGACGGTAGAGGTCGATGAAGCCCTGCGTGAACGTGCCGTCCGACCGCGGGATCTTCAGCGGGAACTCGAACGAGTAGCCGTCGCTGTGGTCATTGCCCGGACGCGGGACGTCGAGCAGGTCGGCCAGCTCGATGACGAACTGCTGGGCATTGGCCCGCTCCGAGGCCGCGGCGCGCGACCAGCGTTCGATGAAGGGTTCGACGTCCTCGGGCATGACGGGTGTTGAGAACCGGTTTTAGCGCGTGCGGCCAAGGATGCCAACGGCTCAAAGTGTCATACGGGAAGGATTCTCGCGCGGAGAGGCAGAAAAGATTATCTCCGGAACCTCTGCGGCCCGGCGCCCCAGCGGGAGCCACCTTGATGCCCAGATTCAGCACAAAGGCGGCGCTGGAGCGTCACGTCACCTCGAACGCCGGGAGGCCGTCGATGCTTTGGAGGTTGTTCTTGGCGCGGTAGGCCTTGAGGGCTTCGGGGTCTTTGGTGGCGGCCCAGCGGTCGAGGGTGTCGCGGTCGGCGCGGTAATCGAGGAAGGGGACGGAATAGCCGCAGGAGGACGAGACGCGTTCCACGGCGATGTGGACGAAGGCGCGGGTGCCGGGATTGGGCGGGAACTTCTCCGCGAGGGCGGCGAAGCGCTCGTGGTCCGGCGTGATGACGGTGCCTTGTCCGTGCAGGCGGACGATCCGGGGCGGGCCTTCGAAGGCGCAGAACATGATGACGATGCGTCCGTTCTCGCGCAGGTGGGCGGCGGTCTCGGCGCCGCTGCCGGTGTAGTCCTGGTAGGCGACTTCGAGCGGGCCGAGGACGCGGAAGGCCTCGCCGCCCTTGGGGGAAACATTGATGTGGGCGTCGCGGGCCAGCGGCGCGGTGCCGACGAAGAAGACGTGCTGGCGGGCGATCCAGTCCGCAATGTCGGGGGCGATGTCGGCGAGTTGTTTGCTCATCGCGGCGCTCTGCTTGTAGCAAGCGGCCGGACGGATGCCAACGGTTCAAGCCGCGGGCGCCCCGGCCATCTGCCAGGCCTTGATGGCTTCGACGGGGTGGATGAGCATGATGATGTTGAGGGTGAGGTTGTCGCGGATCCAGAGGGCGCAGGCGATTTCCATGACCAACACGGCGAGGACGGTCAGCCACACGGGGAGGCGCCACGCGAGGAAGAACCCGAGGGACATCATGAGGAGGTCGCCGGTGGAGTTGAGGATGCTGTCGCCGCTGTAGCCGAGGGCCATGGTGGCGTCGCGGTAGCGGTTGATGATGACCGGGGAGTTCTCCAGCAATTCCCAGCCGGCCTCGAGGATGACGGCGATGAGGTAGCGGGCGGGGATGGACAACCGTCGGGCGAAGATCCAGAGGAGCCCGTAGAAGGCCATGCCGTGGATGATGTGGGAGAAGGCGTAGGCATCGGCCAGGCGCTGGGAGCATTGGGGGCCCCAGATGTTCGAAGTCCACCAGCCGAACGTGCCATCCGGACCGAGCGGCGAGCGCCCCATGCTCCACATGAGCACGGCGAGCAGGGGAAAGACGGCGAGGGCGGCGAGAATCGGACGGCGCGCGGCGGCGCGGTGGTCGGGTGGTGCGGTCATCCGGGGGCGGCGCGGTTGTAACAACCGCGGCGCGCCCTGCCAACGGCGCACGCAGGGAACGGCTCCGGGCTTACGGCTCGGCCCGCGGGGCGAGGAGTTCCTTGCGGCGGCGCTTGGCTTCCTTGCGCTCCTTTTTCAACCGCGCGTAGAGCGCGTCGCGCTGCTCGGCCGTGAGCTTGGCGACAAGGTCGGGGTCGCCCGCCTCGTCGGCGTCCAGCGAAGTCACCTCGACGGGGCGCAGGGCAACGATGCGGTTGCCGCAGATGACCCCGATGTTCGCGCCCTCCACGGCCTGCTTGAGGTAGGCGCCAAGGTGCCGCTTGGCCTCGGTGATGGTGACCGTTGTCATGTCGTCCGACAATAAACCGCGGCGGCCCGCGCGCCCAAGCCAAAGCGGGAGGCTTGCGGCGGGGGCGGCGCGCGGCTTTGCTGTGGGGTTGTGACGACCAAGGCCCTCGCCCTGCGCCCCAAGGGGAAGCACCCGCTGCACGTGCTGCGGGAGTTCGAGATCTGGCCGGTCACCGCCGAACCCGTCCCGCACAAGCTCCGCGCCCGCGTGCTTTCGGGACTGCCCAAGCTCGAACGCGCGGGAGGGCCGCCCGAGTTGGTGTCGGACAAGGTCCTGCAGGAAATCTTCCACACCGACGAGAGCATCACCACCGCCGACGTCCCGCGCCTGTGCTGCGGTTTGCCGGGGGTCGAGGGCTGCGCGCTGGCCTGCCGCAACGAGATCGTGGCCTCGGCCAGCCTGCCCGCCGACGTGAAGCACGAGGAACTTCTGGCCGCCGCGTCGTCCGCGCTCGATCAGGCGACGGGGGCGCGTGGCGCCGGTTGGGGCGAGGCCCGGGGCATCACCCTCCACCTCGAAGTCGGCAGCGCCAGCCTCCTGCGCTGCGGAGCGATCCAGATGCTCGTCCTGCACGAGAAGCGCGGGTTCGCCCCGGGCGTGCGCGAGAAACTCACCCTGGCCCTCGGCGCCATCGCCCGCTCGCTCAGGGCGTAGGACAAACCGTCGGTCGCAGACCGCCGCTACAGCTTGTGCGGCGCCGGTGGCCCCGCCGGCGAACCCGGTCAGGACTCCGCCCCGGCGAACCACGCCTCCGGCAAACGCTCGGCCTTGGCGCCGGGCATGCGGATCAGCGCGAGCGACTGGCGGCAGGTCACGAGGACGGCGCCGTCCTCCGGACGCACGATCTCGAACTCGACCCAGAACCGCACGCGGCCGAGTTCGGTCACGCCGCCGCGGACGACCAGCTTCTCGCCGATGCGCCCTGGCGTCCGGTAATCGATCTCGGTGCGGAGCACGACGGGGTAGAGCGCCGTTTCCACCATCTGCCGCAGGGGCATGCCCATTCGCTCAGCCATGATCGTGCGCGCCTCCTCGATGAAGCGCAGATAGGCGAGGTTGTGCACCACCGCGGCGCAGTCGGTGTCGTAGAACATCACCGTGACCTCGTGTTCGATGCGGGGAAGGGCGGGGCGGCTCACGCGCGGAGTCTGTCCAAGCCGCGAACGGACGGCCAAGGGAAATCCGCGCGGATTTCCTGTTGCACTCCCGTGCGCGCGGCCCTATCAGCACGTCCTCCGAAATGAACGACTGGGATGTCTCTTCCGCCCTCGCGCTCTACAACGTCGACCGCTGGGGCGCTCCGTATTTCTCCGTGAACGAACGCGGCCACGTGGCCGTGCGCCCGGACGGACGTGCCGACCGCGAGGTGGACATGATGGAACTGGTCGAGGAGGCGCGCTCGCGCGGGCTTTCCTTCCCGGTCACGCTCCGCTTCCAGGACCTGCTGCGCCACCGCGTCGAGACCGTCAACAAGGCCTTCGCCGAGGCCATCGCGTCCGCCGGCTACGGCAACGTTTACCGCGGCGTGTTTCCCATCAAGGTCAACCAACTGCGCGAGGTCGTGGAGGAGATCGTGGACGCAGGGGCCGCCTTCCATTTCGGCCTCGAGGCCGGGAGTAAACCCGAGCTGCTGGCCGCGCTCTCCGTCCACACCGACCCGGAGAGCCTCATCATCTGCAACGGCTACAAGGACGCCGACTACGTGCGCAACGCCATGCTGGGCCGCAAGCTCGGCAAGCGTCTCATCATGGTGGTCGAGAAGATCGAGGAATTGCGGCAGATCCTCGACGTGGCCCGCGCGCTCGGCGTCGAGCCGTGGATCGGCGCCCGCGTTCGCCTCGCCACCAAGGGCGCGGGCAAGTGGGCGACCAGCGGCGGCGAGGACGCGAAATTCGGGCTCTCCACGACGGAACTCGTCGAGGCCAGCGCGCTGCTCCAGCGCGAGGGCATGGCCCACTGCCTCAAGCTCGTCCATTTCCACGTCGGCTCGCAGATCCCCGACATCGGCACGATCAAGCGCGCCGTCCGCGAGGCCGCGCGGTTCTACGCCAAGCTGCAGAAACTCGGGCACGAACTCGGCTACCTCGACGTGGGCGGCGGCCTCGGCATCGACTACGACGGCTCGCGCACCACGTTCGACAGCTCGGTCAACTACACCCTGCACGAATACGCGCGCGACGTGGTCTTCGCGGTCCAGGAGATCTGCGACGAGGAGAAGGTGGCCCACCCGGTGCTGGTCAGCGAGAGCGGCCGCGCCATCGCCGCCCACCACTCGGTCCTCATCGTCGAGGCCTTCGGCTCGATCGAGAAGGTCCCGCCCGGACCCGCCGTGACCGCGGAAAAGGGCGACCCGGCCGTGGTGCAGGACATCCTCGACATCCACGACTCGCTCGGCAGCAAGCACCGGCTGGAGAGCCTGCACGACGCGCAGGAAATCCGGGAAAAGGCCGACTCGATGTTCGCGCTCGGCCTGCTCGACCTCCCGGCCAAGGCCAAGGTCGAAACGGTCTATTGGCGGATCGCGGCGCGGGTGGTCGAGTTGTTCCGCGGCGTGCGCTACGTGCCCGAGGAGGTCAAGGACCTCGAGACCTCCCTCGGCGACCAGGTCCTCTGCAATTTCTCCGTCTTCCAGTCCCTCCTCGACCACTGGGCCCTCGGCCAGCTCTTCCCCGTCATGCCCATCCACCGCCTCGACGAGGCGCCCGACCGCCAAGGCACGCTGGTGGACATCACCTGCGATTCCGACGGCAAGGTCTCGCGCTTCATCGATCTGCAAGACGTGAAGGCGACGCTGCCCATGCACCGCACGGTCGAGGGCACGCCCTACTACATCGGGTTTTTCCTCGCCGGCGCCTACCAGGACATCATGGGAGACATGCACAACCTCTTTGGACGCGTCAACGAGATGCACATCTTCTTGGATGAGGACGAGGAGAGCGGCTACTACGTCGAGGAGATCATCGGCGGCAACACGATCGGCAACGTGCTCGCCCTCACGCAATGGGAGAAGAGCGACCTGGCCCGCCGCATGAAGGCGCAGGTGGACGCCGCGATCAAAGAGGACCGCCTCAAGCCGAACGAGGGCATGCGCCTGCTCGACGATTACGAAAAGGCGCTCGACGGCTACACCTATTTGAACTGCTTCGCGCCGGCCACCTGACCCCGGCATCAAGCCGATGATCACGACCGTCCTCCTCGTCACTTCAATCATCCTTCTGCTGGCCTACCGCTACTACGGCCGCTTCCTCGACCGGCGTTTCGGTATCGACGACACACGGCCGACGCCGGCCGAGACCGAGAACGATGGCGTGGATTATGTGCCGACGAGCGCCTCGGTGCTTTTCGGACACCACTTCTCGTCCATCGCCGGCGCCGGTCCGATCGTCGGACCCATCGTGGCCGCCTCCGCCTTCGGTTGGGGCCCGGCGTGGCTGTGGGTGCTGGTCGGCGCGATCTTCGTGGGCGGCGTGCACGACCTCGGGTCCACCGTGGTGAGCCTGCGGCACAAGGGGCACTCGATCATCGAGGCCTTCCGCAGCCTGGTCGGCGGCAGCGCGGCCAAGGTCATGTTCGCCTTCGTTTTCCTCGCGATGATCTACGTGATCATCGTCTTCCTCGACCTCACGGCCGCCGGCTTTGTTGCCACGCCAGCCGTAGCCACGGCATCGGGCTGGTTCGTGCTCGTCGCCTTCGCCTTCGGTGCCGCCGTGCGCTTCACGCGCCTGCCGCACTGGCTGCTGGTCACGGTGTTCATCCTGCTCACCTACCTCGGCCTCGCCATCGGCTACTGGTTCCCCGCCCCGCCGGTGGGCAAGGAGGTATGGATCGTGGCCGTGCTGGCCTACTGCTTCCTTGCGGCCATCCTGCCGGTCAACGTCCTGCTGCAGCCGCGCGACTTCCTCAGCGCAACCTTCCTCTACGCGATCATGGTGCTGGGCATCGTGGGCGCGCTGGTCAACGGCGGCGAGTTTTCGATGCCGGTTTACACGGGCTTCGAGAGCAAGGACCTCGGCCTGCTCGTGCCCTTCCTCTTCATCAGCGTGGCCTGCGGCGCGTGCTCCGGATTCCACAGCATGGTCTGCAGCGGGACGACGGCGAAGCAACTCCGGCGCGAGTCCGACGCGCGCAAGGTCGCCTTCGGCGGCATGCTCGTCGAGGCGCTCCTCGCCACCTTCGCCATCGCGTGCGTGGCCATGGCCGGGGGGCTCGAGGGCAACGCGGTCACGACCTTCGCCCGCGGGGCCGCCGTGTTCTTCGGCGCACTGGGCATCCCGCGCGAGATCGGCATCGTCTTCGCCTCGCTGGCGGTCAGCACATTCCTGCTGACCACGCTCGACACGTGCGTGCGGCTGGGGCGCTTCCTCGTCGAGGAATTCCTCGGCTGGCGCGGACCGGCATCGCGCTACGGCGTCACCCTGCTCATCGTCATCGTGACCGGCGTGCTCGTGATGCAGAAATACACGAACCTGCAGGGCGAACTCGTTCCGGCATGGCAGGCGCTCTGGCCGCTCTTCGGCGCGACGAACCAGTTGCTGGCCGCGCTCGCGCTGGTCACCGTGGCCGTCTTCCTCCGCAGCCGCGGAATCTCCTCATTCTTCGCCCTCATCCCGGCCGCGATCATGGTGGCGATGCCGGTCTCCGCTTTCATCATCATGGCGTTCGACCAGCGCCTCGACTGGTTCCAGCGCGGCGCCTCGGCCGTCCAGGTTGTGCTCGGCGCGTTCATCATCGTGATGGCCGCACGCTTCCTCCTCGGCGCGCGCAAGGCGCCGTCCGAGGTCTAGCGGAACCAAGCGAACGGCACCGTGCCGCGCGCGAGGAGCGAATCGTTGAACGCGCGGAGGCTGCCGCGGTGCCGCGCGTGCAGCGCCTCGACTTCGCCGCGACCGAGGAGGTAGCTCATGGGGACGGTCGGGGCGGACGTATACCAGTTCACATCGGCCGCGGCGCGGGCCTTGGTGAAGCCGACGTTCGCGACGAGGTGGCGCGTGGCCGCCGCGTGCGACAGGCCGCCGGTGTGCAGGCCGATGTCCACGAGGATGCGGTGGGCGCGCCAGAGGGCGTCATGGAGTTGGATGAGGCGGGCGTGCGGGGCGTCGTAGATCTTCTTCTCCACGCAGAGCTTCTCGCACCAGAGCGTCCAACCCTCGTAGTAGATCGCGTGCGAGAACATGCGCCGCAGGCGGCTCGGATGGCGGTTGGCCATGATGAACTGCAGGTGATGTCCAGGATAGGCCTCGTGCGCGCAGGTCAGCTCGAGCCCGAAATGCTGCGCCACCTCGGCCCGGCGCGCGGACGCGGTCGGCGCGGCTTGCGAGAGGTCGTTGACCCAGAACAAGCCCGTCTGGTCCGGATCAAACGGCCCGGGCGCGCTGTAGGCGGCCGTGGGGAATTGCTCGCGGAGGAAGTCGGGCACGGGAATGACGTCGAGTTGCTCGCCCCGCGGCAGAGTGACAATCCCGGCGCGGGCCAGGCGGTTGCGGATGTCGGTGGTGACGCGGCGGTATTCCGTGAGGAGGTCGGGGGCGGACGGACTCCATGCCTCGCGCAATCCTTCGAGGATCTCGTGCGCGGGCCGGCGACCGAAGCGCCGCGCCTCGCGGTCGAGGTCGTGCGAGACGGACGCGACAAGCCGCTTTCCCTCGGCGAGCAGTTCGGCCGCCGAGGCGTCGCGTCCGATGCGCTCGCGCACGAGGAACTCGAAGTGGTCGCGGCCGACGGCAAATCCCTCTGCCGCCCCGGTGCGGAGCCGACCCAAACGCCTGGCGTAGTCGCGGAAGGCCGCAGCCGCCGCGTCGCAGACACGCCGCGCGCGGGCCGGCGAGGGCGCGAGGGGGACAAGGCGGGGGGCGAGTTGCCCGATGAACCCGGCGGCGTGGCCGCTCGAGCGCACGGCGAGATCGGTCCAAAGCGGAACAGGGCGCCGCAGGCAGGCGAATCCCTCGTCGAGGAAACGCGGGATTTCCGACAACAAAGCGAGGATGTCGCCGGCCACGGGCCGCAGGTCGTTGGCGTGGCGGACGACGAGATGGAAGACCGTGTTGACCGCGGCGCCGCAGTGCGTCTGGGGGTCGAGCCGCCAGCGCGGATGCGTGTCGTTGAAGAAAAGTCCGGTGCGCAGGTGGGCGAGGAACGCGCGGCGGTCGGTCCAGTCGTCGCCCTCGCCGGCGGGCAACTCCTCGACCGCGGCGAGCGTTCGGCGCATGAGGTCCGACTGGCGGGCGTGCGCGGCAGGAGTGTTCGGGCCGAGGCGGCCGCGGTATTCCCGCAGGCCGAGCCCGGCGGCGTCCTCGGGCCGCTCTTCCCAGGAACGACGGAAGAATTCCTCGGCGAGACGATGGAGGGGCGCGGCGCGGCTGCCCGGCGGCGGACGGAAAAGGACCGGCATGCGGTCAGCCCGGCTTGATGATGTTGCCCGCGTTGTCCGTCTGCGCCGTGGCGATCTTGTTGATCTCGACGGCGAGGTCGCGCATGCGCTCGACCTGCGATTGCGTGGGCGGACGGCCGTCCGACTCGGCCATGATGGCCCGGATGGTCTGGAGGCGCGAGGTGATGCCGGTGACGACCTCCGAGTTCTTGATCCGCGGGTTGAGCGTCTGCATGCGGTCGAGGAAGTAGTCCATCGTCTCGAGCTTCATCAGCCCGGCCGCGCGCTGCGGCGTGTAGTTCTCCGCCGTGACCACGGTGCTGATCTCAAGCCCGCGGAGCCAGCCGCCGAGGCTGACCATGTGCGCCATCTCCTCGTCGCGCAGCTCGATCATCGCCTGCTCGACGTCCGATTGCGTCTTGATGAGCTCGAGCTTGAGCGCGGCCCAGTCGCCGCGCTGGCCGAGTTCGAGGAGGCTGCTCGCGTGGGACGAGAGGCGCTGTCCGACGGCGAGGCTCTTGGCCTGGCGCAGGAGCGAGCGGCCGACATTCTGGATTAGCGGCTTCTGCTCGGCCACCACGGCGAAGAAGCCGTCGCAGATGAGGGCGCCGAAGTTGAGCGAGGTCTGGAAGCGGTTGTTGTAAACGCGGTCGAAATCCGTGTCTGCGATCATCGCGATTGGCACCGGCTTGAACGCCTCAAGGTCGGCGAACAGGCGCTGGATCGAGGGGGTGGTGAGCTCGTTGACGCCGAGCTCCTCGCGGGCGTAGTCGTCGAGCGCCGGCGCCGGGGCGTCTTCCGCATGCAGGGCTGGGAGCGCCAACCCGGCGACCGCGATGACGAGCGAGATGCGCATGCCTGTGAACCGAAGCTGCCACAAACGCCGCCCGCTGTCCATCGGGGCATGGGATTTTCACGCTCGCCGCCGGGGCCCGGCTTTCGGATGATGCCCTCCATGGGCACCGTTCTCGTCCCGGTGGATTTCAGCGACAATTCCGGCCGCCTGCTCGCGGCGGCCGAGGCCGAGGCGGCGCGGCGCGGCGCCGGGCTCCATCTGCTCCACGTGATCGAACCGGCGGCCGAGGTCGCGGGCTTCGAGACCGACCCCGAGATGATGCGCCTGCGCATCGGGCAGGACCTCGCCACCGAGGAGCGGATCGAGGGACGCCGACTGCAGGAAATCGCGGAGGGCGTCAAGGGACGCGGCCTCGACTGCGCAACGCAGGTGCGGTTCGGTTTGCCGTCGGACGAGATCATCGCAGCCGGCAAGGAGTGCGGCGCGGAGTTGATCGTCGTCGGCTCCCACGGTCACGGGGCGCTCTACCATCTTTTCACCGGCAGCGTGGTCAACGGCGTGCTCAAGCACACCGTCTGCCCGGTCCTTGTCGTGCCCTTGCGGCACTCGGCCTGAAGGCCGCTCTCCGCCGGACGCGCGCATGCCAATTGATTGGACCAAATGGGAGCCGGGCGAGCGGGCAAATCTTTGCTTCATCACCCGCGGTGACGAGGTCCTGCTCATCCACAAGAAGCGCGGGCTCGGCGCGGGCAAGATCAACGGTCCGGGCGGAAGGATCGAGCCGGGCGAAACCGCCCTGGAGGCCGCGGTGCGCGAAGTTCAGGAGGAACTGCTCGTCACCCCTCGCAACCCGCGCTGGCACGGGGACCTGCATTTCCAGTTCGCCGACGGCTACGCGCTCCACTGCGCGGTGTTCCGGGCCGATGGATGCGAAGGAGAACCGCAGGAGACGGACGAGGCCGTTCCGCTGTGGGTGAAGTTCGACCAGGTGCCCTTCGACCGGATGTGGGCGGACGACCGGCACTGGCTGCCGGGCCTGCTGGAGGGACGGTTTTTCCGCGGCTACTTCGAGTTCGACGGCGAGACGATGCTGTCGCGACGCGTTGACTGGGTGTCCGAAGGGGAGGGCCCGGGCGCATGACATTCTGGCAATTCATGCTGGGCCTCGGCATCGGCGTTCTCACCGGCGCGTTGGCTGCGCTGTGCGGGGTCGGCGGCGGGCTCATCATGGTGCCCGCTTTTGTTTTTTTGATGGCGCTCGACCAGAAATCCGCCGTGGCCACGTCGCTCGCTGTCATCATCGCCGTGTCGCTCATCTCGACGGGCAAGTATGCCGCAGCCTCACTCGTGAAATGGCAGGTTGTCCTGCCCGTGGTGATCGGCGCATCCATCAGCGCATGGTTCGCCGCGGACCTCCTCAAGCACATGTCCAACGAGCTTTTGGCCCGGATCTTCGCCGTCCTGATGATTTTGGTCGGCTTGAGGATGCTTTTTCTGAAGCCCTGAGGGCCCTGCTGGAATGTTACAGAATTGTAACATTTTGTAAGACGCTTATAAGCAATGGCTTATTTGAACCATCCAGCGGATTGGCGATTTTTTGCATTTACCGCTTGCATGATCGGGCGGCTTGGCTATTCTTCACCCATATTCAGTAACAGATGTTCTGGGGGGAACAGCAGCCCCTCTCACCATTCGGTGAGGGGGGCTGCAACTTTTTAGGGGTATGACTACGGTTGCAGGAGGAGTCAGTTGGTGATGGCGCACCTGCCGCGCTCGCCCCGCCGCCCGGCCCGCTTGGCCGCCGCGCTGCTCACCGGCTTCATCATTCTTGTTTTCAGCCAGCAGGCTGTCCTCTCGTGGCTCGCTTCATGGGCCGTGCCCCGCTGGGCCGCCTTGGAAGGACATCAGGTCGTGATCAGCCGGACGAAGGCCGGAGTGTTCGCGCCGATTGTCTTCGAACAAGTGGATTTCGTTGGGGTGGATGGCACCCGGTTGTCCGCCGCACGCGTCGAGGTGGTCTGGTCCTCACCCGTGCGCTGGCTCGCTGGAGGCGCAAAACGCTGGGTCGAACGCATCGCCGTTCGTGGCCTGACCGGAACGGTCATGTTGGCGCCGCGGCCGCAGGCTGCCGGCGAGGAGGCTGTTGGTCCGGGGGCGTTGACGCCGCGCAGCATCGTGGTGGAGGGCGAGAGCGTGACTCTGGTCAAGGGCCCGGCACGCCTCGTCCTCGGCCACACCGCGCTGCAACTCTCGGAGGCTGCGCCCGGTGCGTTCTCCACCGGCACCGCATCGGTCCAGTGGGGAGGCTGGCACAAGGAATGGTCCGATCTGCGCTGCCTCACTGCATGGCGCGACGGCACGGCCTACTTCTCGGCGCTCGACCTCGGCGGCGGTGCGATGGTGGATACGCTTTCGGTGGCCCTGACCGGGCCGGCTTCCGCCAGCCTCGGCGCCTCGGTCTTCGGCGGATCGCTGCAGGCGGAGTTTGTCCGGACAACCACCGGCACCAAGATCGCGCTCAACTCTTGGAATGCGTCGCTCGCCGCGGCCGGCGGGTTTCTCGGACTGACCGAACCAATGAGCGGCACGGTCAAGACCGCCAAGCTCACCTTCAACGGCGACCCCGGACGTCCGATCGAGGCCCAAGTCGCGGCACGACTCGAGGTGGACGACTTCGCGTGGGGCGGACGACGGATCGAGGAGGCGAGATTCGGACTGAACCTCGCCGGGCGTCGTTTGAAGATCGACCAGGCTCTCATCCGCCAAAGCGCCAACGTGCTTGATGCCTCCGGTTCCATCATGATCCCTCCGCGTCTGACGGAATGGCGCAACTCCGCGGTTCAACTCGACTGGCGGGCCGAGGTGAAGGACCTGCGCCTCCTTGCTGCGCTGGCCGGCGACAAGTGGCGGCAATCAAAGGGCACACTCCAAGCCCACGGGAAACTCACGGGCACGATCACCGAGGGCGAGGGCTGGCTGCGGCTACGCGGGTGGAACCTCGTGCTGCGCGGCGTCCCGGTCGAGTGGGTCCAAGCCGACGCCTCGCTGGCCGGACGCGAGATCAACGTCAGCAGCCTCGAGGCGTGGAGCGGGCGGAATTTCCTCCGTGGCGGCGGGCGCATCGCGCTGGCCGGCAAGCCGAGCTACCAAGGGCGCCTCGAGATGCGGGTCAACGAGATCGCTCGCTACCTTGAACCGCTCGGCCGCTTCGCACCCGACTGGGCGCGCGAGGGCGGTGTGTTGCTTTTTTGGGACGGCGACGGCACGGCCGGTGCGCACTCCGGCGTGGTGAGCCTCGAGTTGGTGCGTTTTGCCGGCGACCTCAACCCGATCCCGATCAACGCAAACCTCGCCGCCACCTACTCGCCGGGAAACCTCTACGTCAGCCGCTTCCTCCTCGACCGCGGACCGCTCTCGCTCTCGTCCATCGCCTACCTCTCGGCCAAGGGCGTCTCGCTGCAGGACGTGCAGCTCTTCAACGGAGGCACGCGGCTGCTGCGCGGCGAGTTCTTCGTCCCCGTCTCGTATCCGGGATTGCTCGAAGGCAAAGGCTGGGCCGGCGCCATGCTCCCCGGCGCGGACATCTACGGCTCCCTGCAATCCGAGGACCTGCAACTCGGCCCGCTCGTCCGGCTCTTCGGACAGGACACGCCCGTCGAAGGACGCGTGGATTGGACGCTCGACGCATCCGGGCCGTGGGAGAACCCACGCATCACCAACCGCCTCGCCATCGACGGCTTGTCCGCCTCGATGCCCGCATTCCGCATCCCCGCCTCGCGTTTCGACTCCGCCTTCCAACTCGCGGACAAGCGCCTCGCCGGCGAAGCCGGTTGGGCCACCGGACGGGAGCGCATCCTCGCCCTGCGCGCCGCGCTGCCCGTCCTCGGACGCACCGGAGACGGCGGTTGGACGCTCCTCGACCACACGGCAGCGGCCTCCGTGCAACTGGAAGCAGCGAAGCTGGATTTGTCAGGATTCGCCCCGCGCGACGGCGGACTCGAGGGGTTGGTCAACGGAAAGCTCAAGCTCGACGGCAAGCTGGCGGCACCGCAGTTATCCGGATCGCTCGAACTTGCCGCGGGCCGCTGCAACCTCCCCCCTTTCCTGCCCCCGGCCACCGGCATCGCCGGACGTCTCAACTTCGCGGGAACCACAGCCTCGCTGGACAACTTCACCGGACAACTCGGCGACGGTTCTTTCCAACTCACCGGCGGCTTCGATTTCAAAGATGCCACCATCGCCTGCTCGCTCGACCTCGCCGGAAAGGGCCTGCTGCTCAACCGCGAGCGCGGATTCCCGCTCACGGGCGACGCCGCACTGCGCCTGCGCAGCAACGGACGAGCCGGCACGATCGACGGCACGATCACCATCAACGACGGCGCTTGGAACCGCGCCATCCTCGTCGAACCGTCCCTCCGCACCGGACCGGAACCGGAAGCACCGGCGGCCTCGCCCCTGCGTTTCGCGGACGGTGCGCCCGGCGACTGGAAACTCGACGTGCGCGTGACGGGACAACCCGAACTACGCAGCGGCGAAACGAAGGTGGCCACCTCCGCCGATCTGCAACTCGGCGGCACGCTCTCCGCCGCGGTCCCAACGGGAACCATCGAAGCGTCCGGCTTCGAGGTGCGCCTCCCTTCCACCAGCCTACGCATCAATCGCGGCCTGTTCCATTTCACCCCCGCGCTGCCCGGCGTTCCGATCCTCGACCTAGCCGGCACGGCATCTGTCTCCGGCCACGAAATCCGCGCGTTGGCTTGGGGACCGCTTCCGGAACACCGCCTCGCCCTGGAGTCAACGCCTCCGCTCGAACCATCGGCCATCGTCTTCCTGCTCGATGGCGCCAAGGCCCCGTCCAACTCAGGAGCCCCGGCAGGGCAACCGACCTACACGCTCGAAGTCCGCTGAACTCGCCGACGCGGATGCTCCGGCTGGCGCCCGAACTGATATCGTGGCAACGAAGAACGGCTGCGCCGCGAGCGCGCTGCTTTCTACCGGACCGCAGTTGCCTCCTACATCCCGGAAGTGCGCTTGGAGACGCTCAAGGTCAACGAGGAAACCCCGATCGCAGCGGAATGAACCTGCGGCTGTATCGGTCAATCCGCCTTCTCGACCACGGCTAGGCCGGCCTCGCCAGCGACGCGGAAGCCGAGCTTCTCGCCGTCGCGGACGACGCGGAGTTCCTGGCCGC
>CAZSUJ010000011.1:0-62760 GCA_964609925.1 uncultured Chthoniobacter sp.
ACATGCGGAAGTTTTCGGACGGCGACACGATCTACATCGAACCGTTCCGCGTCGGGGCTTTCCCGGTGGTCAAGGACCTTGTGGTCAACCGCTCGGCCTTCGACCGCGTGATCGCCGCCGGCGGCTTCATCAGCGAGCGCTGCGGCAACGCGCAGGACGCCAACGACACGCCCATTCCCAAGACGGTGGCCGACTACGCCATGGACGCTGCCGCCTGCATCGGCTGCGGGGCCTGCGCCGCAGCCTGCCCGAACGGCTCGGCCATGCTCTTCGTCGCGGGTAAAGTTGGTCACCTTGGCCTGCTCCCGCAAGGCAAGCCCGAGGCCGGACGCCGTGTCCGCGGCATGGTCGCGCAGATGGACAAGGAAGGCTTCGGCAACTGCTCGAACTACTACGAGTGCGAAGCCGTCTGCCCCGCCGGCGTCCCCGCCGCCTTCATCGCCAAGATGAACCGCGACTACGCCGTGGCCAGCGTGCGCCACGCCGTCGAGGCCACGGCGTGATTAGTTGAGAGCCGTAGCGAAGCGGAGACGGCCGGAGGCAAATGAGGGTTGAGGGAGGGGCGACGTTGGTCGTGTTTTTCTGTCGGGGGCTGTATGGGTTCACATTCGGCAGCGTCGTGGCGATGCCATTCAAGGCAGGCTGTCGACACATCGGCGCGCATGAATATGCTCGTATGGATGAGGACGACGTTGGTCATTCAAGACGATGTTTTCCGCCGGGCCAAGCAGCGTGCCGCGGAGCGGGGGCTCACAATGAGCGAAGTCGTGTCGCGGGCCTTGCAGGAAAGTCTGCGGCGGGAGGAAACAGTAGAGGGCAGGCCTTTCGCCATGCCGGTCTTTGGTCGGGCCGGGAATGCGGTGGAGCGGGACTTGCACGCGCTTGCGGCCCTTCGGGATGAGGGCGCTGAGGAATGCAGATGCCCGACGTCAACGTCCTGATTCACGCACATCGTCGCGATAACAACGATCACATGTTCTACCGGGAGTGGATCGAGCGGATGGTCAACGGTAGGGAGACTTTCGCGCTCTCCGCCTTGGTCGCGGTGGCCTTCGTGCGCATCGTGACCCATCCGTCCTTTCCGCCGGAGCCCACCCCACTGCCCCAAGCGCTGGCCGTGATTGAAAGCCTACGTGCGCATCCGAACTGCCGTTTTCTGGAGCCGGGAGTGCAGCACTGGACGGTCTTCGGCTTCTGCGCCGAAGCAGCGAAGGCAACGGGCTAGCGGGTGGCCGATGCAGAGCATGCGGCCCTGGCCATCGAACATGGCTGCACTTGGATCACCCGGGACTCCGATTTCCTCGCCTTCGAAACCGCCGGGCTGCGGTTGACGCATGTCGTGCCGGGGTAGGACGAGCCATCGGGCTCACTCTCATGCCTTTGGGTCGCGATGCACGGGTGGAATGTGCATCGGTTGCTCGATGTCCTAGCTACCGTGAGCCAGCAGTCCAGCCGTGGGTTTTGTCTTTGAATGCCGCGCCGCTGCTGATCATGGCCTCGATCTTCTTGAGGTCATTCCAAGGAAGGGAAAGAACCTCCGAGTTCTTCTTGGTCGAGGTGATCAGCCACTTGCCGTCTTGCATCTCGTAGAGGCGAGCAGTTGGGGGAAATTCTTTAGAGGGCTCATTCAACAACTGCAACGACCACCCCGCGACGATCAGGTAGCGAGTTTTCTTGGTCTGCACATCAATCGCGCAAAAGACGCTCCGTTCTGATGTGCTCGCCTGACCCCCAAGAGCTTTCTGAGCCCTCTCGAAGTCAGCCTTCGAAAAATCCTCGGTTAGGAATGAATCAGTGACAAATGGCACAATCTCATCGTAAGAGCCCTCAGGCTGAACGACTGCGGCACGAGCCGCGGGAATCCACGGAAGGTCGGCCGCTCCTTGAATGATCTCGCTGCCCTTGAACCAAATCGGCGGAGAGAACTCTTGAACCGAGAGCCGGATCCGACCGCCAAGAGACGTGTCGGGAGGCTGCAGGATTATTTCACCTGCGGTCTCAGTTTGTGTTGGCGGATTCGAAGCGCCGATGCGGGCCGAAGGCGACTGCATTTCGCTCGATAGTCGCCTCAGCATCGCGTCGTAATCCTTGTGTCGCCCCTTGATGAGCGGCAGCGGGATTCCTTTGTCCACCTCATGCGGGCTTCGGACTTCAGCCCAACTGCCGTCCGCCAGTTGATTGATCGCCCAAATGCCGAGATCTCCTTCGTTCAGCCTAGGGACTACAAACCTCCCATTCCCCTCTGGCTGCGAGTCGGCTGTGGCGGTTATCACTGATTGACCCTTGAGATTGGGGGCGCCGCGGAGCACCTGCAGGACCTCAAGCTGCACCGTCCACCAAGGAGGCTGCTTGCCCGCCACGTTGCGAAACTCAAGAGCTGGTGAGTTCGGATCATGGGTAAGCTCGCGGACCATGCCACTGACGATGGCCGGTTCTTCACCTCCTGCGACCGTAGAAAAAGCGACACTCAGCAGGAGCACCGCCAAGCGGCCTCTAGACCTGAGGCCAAATGCATCAATTCGGGTGTAAGTTGCCATCTGGACCTACGGCACCCCGCTTTGACTCAAGCAAGGCCTCCAACTGCCTGAGATTGTTCCAAGGAATGGCCTGTAGTCCTTGAGCCTCCTGATACGGAAACTGCTTCCATTGACCGTCGATGTTCTTGAGCAGAATTAGCCCTACGTCAGAGGGATTGCTTGGAACAGAGTCTCTAGACGGGCCGAGGCCTTGGGCCACCATGATGAAGTCCCCACTGACCGCAGTGACTCTGACGAAGTAGAAGATGGACAGTTCAGGTCGCCTTGACCCTGCGGCCTCCCGGGCTTTGTCCAGAAGCTCGGGCGTGATTCGGTTCGCCTCGATATACTCCTTGGAGGCAAATCGCTCCAAAGCGTCCCAAGTCAGGTTTTGAGGAAAAACCAGAGCCGACACCGCGGGCAACCACTCCGGGGGTTCCGCGCCGGAGACGACTTGATCCCCTGACAAGTGTATTGGCGGGTCGAAACGGTGAATCGTGATCTCAACAGACGCTCCAAGGCCAGCAACAGGCGGATCGAGGGTCACGTTGCCCGAGCTAGCCATAGGCGTTGTCGCGAAGAGGAGCGAACATGCGAGCTGAGGGATTAGAAGACCCAGCAGAATGCCCTTGTGATTGCTGACCATGGAGTTGAATTGGCTGCAAGGATTCCAGCAGGTAACCGGACTGCGTCAATATCTCAAGACTAGGTCTCGATATGACCGGTGACAGGCCCTGATCATGGCGTAGAGGACTCTGAAAAGAAGTCCTGCCCCTGCCAGCAGGAATAGCGGTGCGAGGACCAGCGGAATGAGCAGATCTTCCGTGGAGCCGGAGCCCCACCCCCGCGCACAATTACCATTCCAGCAGCGGATTCCTCCAATCGAGGCCCGGGAAGCGGGCGAAGTCGGCGTCGTTCGTGCAGAGGGTGGCGCGGTGCTCGATGGCGTGAATGGCGAGTGAGGCGTCGGACGCAAGTGCGCCCGAGGCACCAGCCCTCTCCATGAGGTCGATCACCTTGACGGCGTGGCCTTCGCCCGGCAGCAGCACGCGCGAGGAGGGATGGGCCAGCCAGCCCATGACGACAGTCTTGGCTTTCGGCAGAGCCACCGCGGCATTGCCCAAGCGCGGGTGGGTCGCGATGCGGACGAAGCCGAGGGTGACTTCATGCGGAAGCCCGATGATTTCACCGCCTTGAAGTGTTTCCTGCCACCAAGCGTGCGCCGCTTTGTGCTGCGGTGCGAAGGGATTGTAGGCGTATAGAAGCAGGTTCAGGTCGGGAAGGATCATCGGGCCAACTCGCGCAAGGTTTCCTCATCGTCCAAAGCGTCGGCCAAGCGATTCATGCTCAGCCCTTGAAACTCGGCAGGGAACGGCGCGGTGAAGATCGGTTCGACGCGCACATCAACGGCGTCATTGGGCGCAAGCAGAGCCTTTCGGATGGACCGGTTCACCACCTCCTTGAAGGAGTGGCCTGTCCTTTGCACCTCTGCCCGGAGTAAGTGCTCGGTGTCAGGGTCGATGGTTACCGTTGTTCGCACGAAGACACCATGACAGCATGAAATATGCTGTCAAGACAGCGCTCACTGATCAAGTGCAGGCTTGAAAGTGCCTGCAGGCCTGCATTAAGTTGCCTACGTCATGCCTAAGCTAATCCAATACACTGTTCGCGGTGTCTCAGAGCAGACAGATTCTGCTCTTCGAGAGCGGGCGGCCGAGGAAGGAGTGAGTCTGAACGCAGTGGCGCTTTCCATGCTGGACGCCGCGGCGGGCGTTGGAGGCGACACGCAGCGGTTTCACGACTTGGATGCGCTGGCGGGCTCCTGGGTGGCCGACCCTGCCTTCGACCGTGCGGTGGACGTGTTCGAGCGGGTTGATCTGGACCTTTGGCGATGAAGGTGCTGATCGATACCAATCGTTACCGGGATTTCTGCGAGGGCAGGGAGGAAACGGTTGATCTCGTTCAGCGTGCGCGGTCCATTTTTCTGCCGTTCGTTGTGCTGGCCGAATTGCGGGCGGGCTTCCTCTGCGGCACTTTGGCCCGTCGCAACGAACAGTCCCTGACCCTGTTCCTGAACTCGCCCCGCGTGCGGGTGCTCTTGGCCGACGAGGACACCACGCACCACTTCGCCCGCATCTTTGCCCAACTCCGTTTGCAGGGGACGCCGATTCCGGTGAACGACATCTGGATTGCCGCGCTGGCCGTCCAGCATGACCTGCTGCTGCATTCGCGCGACACGCACTTCGATTGCCTGCCGCAGCTGGCGCGGTGCTAAGCGGAGGCCGCGCAGGGAGGCAACGGCCGGTTCGCAGGTCCGACCTCACCTCCACCAAAGAAGTCCTGCCCCTGCCAGCAGGAAAAGCGGTGCGAGGACCAGCGGAATGAGCAGATCTTCCGTGGGGCCGGGATAAATCACGCTCCGCTTCGGGTCCTTAGGGTCGCAAAACACATCGATCGAGGAGCCAACGGGGAAACGTGCTGCAAACTCGCGGGCCTTGGCCTCGTCCTTGAAGGTGCGGGAGCCGAAACGAATCCTGTCGCCTTCGCAGCAGCGGCCACTCCAAGTAAATCGATATCGCAAGGCGACATAGAAGATCATGATCGACCCGTGGTCCGTCTTCACCTCACTGCTCAGAACAACGGCCGGCACTTTGCTCCAAGACTTTGACTGGATTGCCCACAAGAAGGTGTAGAGCGTCAGCAGAAGAGTCACGCCCCCGATTGCCAGTAGAAACCAGCCCAAGATCATGGTTTCAATACTTCAGCACCCGCTCGAGAAAGCGCCGGGCTTGGTCGCTTTTCGGTGCGGAGAAGAAGTCCGCGGCGGGGGCGTGTTCGGCGATGGTGCCGTGGGCGAGGAAGGCGACTTGGTCGGCGACTTTGCGGGCGAATTGCATGGCGTGGGTCACCAATACGAACGTGCGGCCTTCGGCTTTGAGGTCGGCGATGACGTCGAGGACTTCGGCGGTCATCTCGGGATCGAGGGCGGAGGTGGGTTCGTCGAACAGGAGAAGGCGGGGGCGGATGGCCACGGCGCGGGCGATCGCTACGCGCTGGCGCTGTCCGCCGGAGAGTTCGGCGGGACGTTTGTGTCCGTGTCCGGTGAGTTGCAGGCGTTCGAGCAGTTCCTCCGCGCGGGCGCGGGCCTCGTCGGGAGTGCAGCCGTGCACGGCTGTGAGTGGGAGCATCACATTGGCGAGGGCATCGAGGTGGGGGAAGAGGTTCCAGGATTGGAAGACGGTGCCGATGTGCGAGCGGTAGAGGCGGAGGGCGGACTCGGTTTCGGGGAGTGGCTCGCCGTCGAGGATAAGGGTGCCGGCGTCGGGCGGTTCGAGTCCGCCGATGACCCGCAGCAGTGTGGATTTGCCGCCGCCGGACGGTCCGAGCAGGGCGAGGACGTGCGGGAAGTCGAGGTCGGCCGTGATGCCGTCGAGGACGGTCTGCGGGCCGTAGCGTTTGGTCAGCTGCTGCAACTTGAGTTGCATGGCTAGTTGAGAGATGAGGGTTGAGGGTTGGGGGACGAGTAGGTGGGGATCATGGGATTGGTTTTCCTCTCAACTCTCATCGCTCAACCCTCAACCTTGCCTCACGTTTCATAGCGGAAGCGTCGTTCGAGGACGCGGGCGAGGAGGGAGACGGGGAGCGTCAGGGCGAAATAGCCGAGGGCGAGGGGGAGGTAGCTTTCCAATTGGCTGTAGGTGGCGGAGGCGACCTGTTGGGCGGCGAGGGTGAATTCGCCGATGCCGAGGATGGAGAGAAGCGACGAGTCCTTGATGATCGAGGCGGCTTGTCCGGCCAGGGGCGGGAGGACGTGCCGGAGGGCCTGCGGGAAGATGACGAGGCGGTAGGTCTGGAGACGGGTGAGGCCGATGGCGCGGGCCGACTCGAGCTGCGAGCGGCCGACGCTTTCGATGCCCGAGCGGATCATCTCGGAGATGTAGGCGCCGCTGAAGAGCGAGAGGATGATGATGCCGGCGAGGTAGCGGTTCTGCGCGATCTGCACGCCGTAGAAGAGGATGAGCAACTGGACGAGCAGCGGCGTGCCTCGGATGAGTTCCACGTAGCCGGTGGCGAGCCAGCGCAGGGCCGGGTAGGGAGCACGGCCGGCCAGCGCGGCGAGGACGCCGAGCAGGATGCTGCCGACGAGGGCGGCGGCGGCGATCCAGATCGTGTTGAGCCAGCCGAAGAAATAGACCTGCCGGTAGTCCCAGACGCCTTGCCAATTCCACGCATACTGCGTGCTGTGCCAGACGCCCTGCCCGGTCCCCGGAATGGCGCCGAGGACGACGAAGCACACGGCGGCGAGGAGAGCGGCTCCCAGCGCGACGGAGAGGACCGTGTTGATGGCGCGGTGGCGCGGGGTCACGGCAAACGGGACTTGGCCTGTTCCCACAGCGCGTCGAGCTCGGATGGATCGGCGTCCTCGAGCCGGCGACCCTCCGCGGCGAGCGCAGCCTCCATGTCGCGGAAGCGCGCGAGGAAGCGCTGCGTCGCCCGTTCAAGGCAAAGCTCGGCCTCGACACCGAGCTTGCGGGCCATGTTGACGGCGGTGAAGAGGAGGTCGCCGACCTCGTGCTCGATACGCGGGGCGTTGCCTTGGTCGATCTCGACCGAGAGTTCGGCAACCTCTTCGCGGAACTTGTCGATCACGCCGGCGGCGTCCGGCCAGTCGAAGCCGACACGGGCGGCCTTCTTCTGGACGTTCTGGGCGCGGATGAGCGCGGGCAGTGCGCGCGGGATGCCATCCATGATGCCCGCACCTTCGCCTTTCTCCTCGCGCTTGATCTGCTCCCATTGCCGCAGGACAGCGTTGGTGTCGGCCGCGTCGCCCGCGGCGAAGACGTGCGGGTGCCGCCGGACGAGCTTGTCGCAGACCTCGCGGGCGGCGTCTTCGAGGGTGAAGGCGCCGCGTTCCCCGGCGAGGTCGGCATGGAAGATGACTTGGAGGAGGAGGTCGCCGAGTTCCTCGCGCAGGTTTGCATCATCGGACCGGTCGATGGCGTCAATGACCTCGCAGGCCTCCTCGAGCAATCCGCCGCGCAGGCTTTCGTGCGTCTGCTCGCGATCCCACGGGCAGCCGTCCGGTGACCGGAGGAGGGTGACGATGGCGCGGAGGCGGGCGAGGGGGTCGTCCGGAAGGTCCTGCAAGCGTGCGCCGGGTTCCGCGGGCATGCGGGTCAATGGCGCTCGCGTCCGATCAGGAGCGCGCGGGCTTGTTCGAGGCGCTCCCGTTCGCGGCGGGTCAGGCTGGCCAGACCCTGGCGGGAGATTTTGTCGAGAAGCGGGTCGATGATGGCGTGCGGGTCCTGGATTTCCTCCTCGGGGTCCTTGACGATGCGCAGGGCCGGACGGCGCGGCCTGCGCGCGAAGGGCTGGAGGCGGGCGAGGAAGTCGAGGTTGAGCGCGGACCCGTGGCGGATCGCATACCAAGCGAGGGCGCTGGTCGCGAGGAGGACGATCATGTCCGTCCATTTCTGCATGGAAAGGAGTTGCAGGACGGAGACGCCGAGGATGACCCAGGCGAAGACCTTGGCGGGGATGTTGAAGATGAGCTGCGCGTTCGGGTAGATCGTCGCGAAAGAAAGGAAGATGGCGAAGTTGGCCCAGCTCTGGTCCAGTTTGTAGCCCTGCCCGGTGGCGAGGTTGCCCGCGAGGAGGAGCGAGGGACCGAGCAGAAGCAGCGCGACGTAGAGGCGGAGGAACCCGCGGCGACCGAGGAACTGCTCCACGTCGCGGCCGAAGATGTAGAACATCACCAGCGCAATGATGAACCATGGGTCCGGCGGATTGACGAAAGCGTAGGTGAAGCAGCGCCAGATCTCGTAGCTCCCGAGGACGGCCGAGCTGTTGAACGTGAGCGCGGCGAGGGTGGAGTCGGCGCCCGAGGCGAGGAGCAACGCCACTGCGACCATGCAGGCGATGTAGATCGCCACGATGATCGTCGTGGCATACACCGGGACCCGTCCGAACCACGTGATCGGATCGTGGTTCTCGGAGCTGCGATGCGCGAGCATGGGCCGAAAACTACCGCGCTTCCGTCGGGGGAACAAGCGGCTCTTTGGCTCCGGCGAGGCGGCGGATGGGTTTGAAATAGGCGGTCGTCTGCCCGGGCGGGAGGCGTTCGGCGGTGCCGTCGGTCATGAAGGCACGGTCCCAGCAGCGTTCGAAGCAGTGCTGCCCGTTCGGGAAATCCACCGCAAGTTCGCGGGCGGACCGGTAGAAATCGGCGGGGCGGCGGTGGACTGCGTCCCGCGTGACAGCGAACTGCCCGCCGGGGAAGAAGCGGTAGGCCTCCGGCCCGGTGGTGCCGAAAAGGGCGCGATGGAAACCGTCCATGTCGAGTTCGAGGCGTTCAGGATTCTTGCTCCATGGCACGAAGAGCCGGCGTCCGAGGCGGTCGTCGGTATCAGCGACGAAGCCGAGCCAGTGGAAGTCCGCGACGTGCGCTGTTCCCCCGGCAAGGGCCCGCAGCCAACGGTGCAGGTCGGGCGCGTGGTCGAAGGGATGGCCTTGGACGAAGACCGTCACGTCGGCAACGGTGGCATGGCGCTCGGCGAGGTGGTGCAGGTGGGTGTGGGCTTCGCGGCCGACGTTGGGCAGCGGTGTTCCTCCGGACGCGCCGTCGCCCTTGTCGTAGATCGTGCGAACGATCCCCGCGGGCACGCGTCGCAGCCAGGCCAGGTCTTCCGCGTGGCGGGAGACAACGAGTTCAAGCCGCGGCGCGTTCATGCATTTGGCCGGTGAAGATCCGCGAGGCGAGGGTGACGGTGTTGGCGTGGAGGCGGGCCGTCATGCCGGGTTGGCGGTGGTAGCCGCCGCCGTAGAGGACGGCGAGCGGAAGCCGGCGCTCCACGCACCAACCGAGCACGGCCTCGTCACGGACCGTCACGTCGGCGTCCCCGAGTTCCATCTGTCCGAACCGATCCATCACGTGCACGTCTGCGCCGGAGATCCAGACAACGAGGTCGGCGGGGAAGTCGTCGAGGGCGCCGGGAAGCGTCGCGGACAGGGCATCGAGGTAGGCCGTCGCGGAGACTTGGCGCGGCAGGCCGACGTCGAGCGAGCCGGGGACCTTCGCGCTGGGGTAGTTGCGGCCGCCGTGGATCGAGTAGGTGAAGACGCGGGGATCGTCGGCGAAGATCGCGTTCGTGCCGTTGCCTTGGTGCGCGTCGGTGTCGGCCACGAAGACACGAAGGGCGGGATTCTCGCGGTGCAGGGCGCGGATGGCCACCGCCACGTCATTGAGCACGCAGTAGCCGAGGCCGCGGTCTGGGAAGGCGTGGTGGGTTCCTCCGGCTAGGTTGGCCGACATGCCATGGGACAGCGCCCGGCGGCAGGCCGCGAGGGTTCCGGCTGTCTCGAGGGCCGAACGGCGGAGCAAGCGCGGGCCCCACGGCAGGCCGAGTTTCTGGAGTTGAGCCGGCGTGAGCCCGCCGTGCGCGAGCGCGCGGAGGTAGTGGCTGGTGTGGACGGCGAGAAGTTGCCGGAAGGGCGCGGGTGCGACAGGAGCGACCTCGACCGGGGCCCGTTCGGCAAGGAGCAGCGCATGGGCTTGGGGAAATTTCTCCATCGGGAACGGATGACCCAGCGGCAGCGGGAGGAAGTAGTCCGCATGGTAGAAGCAGCGGAGAGGGCGGCTCACTCCGCCAGATTGCCCGGTTGATCCCGCGTGACAAGGCCGGCCCGCGCTTGGCCGGGGGCGCGGTTTCGGTCAGGGTCGGAAAGCGATGGATTGGATCACAACCGAGGAGTGGGACGTGCTGACGGCAGAGCAGACGGATGCGTTCCGCGTGGGGTGGACCCGGACCGGGTGGCTCGACCGCTATGGTGATTGGGTCATCTGGAGCGGACCGGAGGCGTCATTGCCTCCCGGATGCGTGGAGGAGATGCGCGAGCGGTTCGGGTTCGAGCCGGACGGATGGCTCGTGCGGGAGTTGGCCCGCCGGGCTGCGGATCAGCGTGCGCCGGTGCTGGTGTCGGGGCAGGCGCCGGGGCGTGTCGAGGTGCGCGAGGGCGGGCTGCGATTTCTCGTTGAACCGGGCGCGGGCTACTCGTCCGGGTTGTTCCTCGACCAGAGGCTGAACCGCGCTTGGGTGCGGGGCTTGGGGGTGCGGCGCGTGCTGAATCTTTTCGCCTACACGTGCAGCTTCACGGTCTACGCGGCCGCCGGCGGCGCGGAGACACGGAGCGTGGACGTGTCGAAGCGGGCCTTGGCGTGCGGGCGCGACAATCTCCGGCTGAACGGGATCGATCCGGAGTCCGGCCATGCCTTCGTCGCCGATGATGTGGTGGCGCATGTGGGCCGGCTGGCGAGGCGGGGGGTGACGTTCGACCTCATCGTGCTGGATCCGCCGACGTTCGGACGCGCCGACGGGCGGACTTTCCGGCTCGAGCACGATCTGCCGCCGCTCGCCGAGACGTGCCTCCGACTGCTCGAGCCGGGCGGCCGGATGCTGTTGAGCTGCAACTTCGCGGGGTGGGGGGAGCGTGATCTTCAGCAGATCCTGAGGTCGGCTTCGAACGGCGTGGTCATCGAGGAATGTCCGCCCGCGCTTCCGCATGGAGCGGTCTCATGCCGCGTGCGCCGGGCGTGAGGAGGTGCGTCGCAGAAAGCGCAGGACGAGGAACAGCGCCGCGATGCCAAGGCCCAGAGCCAGCGCCCACCACATGCCGGCTGCTCCCTGGTGCTTCGCGAAGGCGAGCCATGTTCCGAGCGGTAGCGCCACGAGCCAGTAGGCGGCGATGGTGATGAGCATCGGCGCGGTCGTGTCGCGCAGGCCGCGGAGCAGACCCGAGCCGACGACTTGGATGCCGTCCACGAGCTGGAAGATGCCCGCGATAGACAGCAGCGCCCCTGCAAGGATAATGACCGGTTCATCGCGGACGAAGAGGCGGGCGATCCACTCCGGGACTGCGAGGAGGACCACGGCGAAGGCCGCCATGACGACGAGTCCGGTGGCCCAGGCGCCGGCGGCGATGGGGCGGAGCAAGTCCGAACGTCCGGCGCCCGCAGCCTGGGCGATGCGCACCGTCGAGGCCATGGCGACGCCAAGCGGGAACATGAAAGTGGTGGACGCGCAGGTGATGGCGATCTGGTGTGCAGCCAGAGGCACCGCGCCGAGATGGCCGACGAGGAGGGCGGCGACGGCGAACGCGCCGACCTCGCCGACAAGTTGGAGTCCGGCAGGGACACCGAGGCGAAGGAGCTCCATTTGCTCGGTCCACCAACCGGTCATCGCCCTCATCGTTTCCACCGGGCGCACCGGGCCGAGCCACACGTAGGCGAGCAGCAGAACCACGACGACGATGCGGCTGGCGAGGGTGGCCCAGCCAGCGCCGGCGAGGCCGAGGGCCGGGGCGCCCCAGTTGCCGTAGATGAGGATCCAGTTGAGAAACACATTGAGGACAACTCCGCCCATCATGATCCAGAACGCCGGCCACGGCCGGGATTGTGCATCGAGGTAGTTGCGGGCGGCCGCGGTGAGGAATGCGGGCACGAGCGACCAACCGACGATGAGCAGATAGGCGCGGGCCTCCTCGACGACACCGGGAGCTTGTCCGAGGTGGTGCAACCAGGGCTCGGACGCATGCAGGGCCAGCGCCCCGGCGACGCCGCCGATGAGGGACAAGGCGAGCCCCGCATGCAGGGCCCGCGCCATGGCGACCGCGGTTCCGGCACCATGGGCGTGCGAGACGCGCACCGAGACTGCGGTGAGGACGCCGAAGCCGGCGATGGCGACCACGATGATGATGTTGTTGGCGAAGGCGCAGGCGGCGAGGGCCAGTGTCCCGACTTGGCCGACCATGATCGTGTCGGCGACGCCAAGCAGCATCTGCCCGACCTGACCGGCGGTGATCGGCGCGGCGAGTCGCAGGGTCGGGCCGAGTTCTCGCAAAGTGGAGCGGGCGAAACCCATCGGGGCGGCCGATGCTGGACGAAGGGCCGCGTCGCGTCGAGTTCTTGCCCCGCGGGGCGGGGGTTTGCATGATGCGCGGGTGGACAAGGCCGCGCTCAAGTTTTTCGAGGAATTGATCGCCACGCCGTCGCCCTCGGGCTTCGAGGCGCGGGCGCAACGGGTGTGGGCGGACTATGTGACGCCGCATTGCGACGAGTTTTCCAGCGACGCCTACGGCAATGCGTTCGCGCGACTCGGCCGGCCGGAGAAGGGCCCGCACATCGTTCTGGCGGGGCACATTGACGAACTCGGGTTCATGGTCTCGCACATCGGCGAGGAGGGTTTCCTTTTTGTCCAGGGCATCGGCGGGGTGGACCGCGCGCTCTTCCGCGGACAGCGGGTGCGAGTGCATGGCATCAAGGGCACGATCCCGGGTGTGACCGGCTCGTTGGCCATCCATCTGCAGGAAGCTGACGACCGCAGGAAGGTGCCCGAGTTGCACGAGATGTATGTGGATATCGGCGCGGGCTCCCGCGAGGAGGCCCAGAAGTTTGTGCGCGTCGGGGACGCGATCACGTATGCGGATGGGTTCGAGGCTTTGGAGAACGGGCGCGTGGCGGCCCGAGGCTGCGACAACCGCATCGGTGTGTGGTCAGCCGGCGAGGCCCTGCGGCTGCTGGCCAAGAAGCGTCCGTCGGTCTGCGTGACCGCGGTCTCGACCGTGCAGGAGGAAAACGGGCTCTACGGCGCGACGATGGCCGGCTACAGCCTGCGGCCGGATGTAGCGCTCGTGGTGGACGTCACGCACGCGACGGACATCCCGAATTGCTCCAAGCCCAAGCACGGCGACGTGCGACTCGGCCGCGGACCGGTCATTTCCTACGGCAGTTCGAACCATCCGGTGGTCGTCCGCCGCCTCCTCGAGGTGGCCGAGCGCGAGAAGATCCCGGTGCAAGCCGAGGCCAATCCGCGCCGCACGGGGACCGACGCCGACGCTTTCTTTCTCCAGCGGGGCGGCGTGCCGACGGCGTCCCTGGGTCTGCCCAACCGCTACATGCACTCGCCCGTCGAGGTCGTGGACCTCGGAGACCTCGACGCGATGGCGCGGCTGCTGGCCGCCTTCTGCCGTTCGGTCAAGCCGGGCGAAGATTTCCACGTCAAGATCTGAACCACACTCATCATGCCAAGCCCCGTCTCCGATTTCCTGCGCCACCACTACCGTCACTTCAACGCCGCCGCGATGGTGGATGGCGCCGACGCCTACAGCGGGCTGATCAACGGCGGCGGGCGCATGCTCGTCTCCCTGGCCGGAGCGATGAGCACGGCGGAGCTCGGGCTTTCACTGGCCGAGATGATCCGGCAAGACAAGGTCCACATCATCTCGTGCACGGGCGCGAACTTGGAGGAGGACATCTTCAACCTTGTCGCGCACGACTACTACGAGCGCGTCCCGAATTACCGCGACCTCACGCCATCGGACGAGAAGGCGCTGCTCGACCGGCACATGAACCGCGTGACCGACACCTGCATCCCCGAGATGGAGGCCATGCGGCGCATCGAGGGGGTGATGCTCGAGCAGTGGATGGCAGCCGACGCGGCCGGCGAGCGTTACTTCCCGCACGAATTCTTCTACCGCGCCCTGCGGTCGGGCGCGCTCGAGAAGAGCTACCAGATCGACCCGCGCAACTCGTGGATGGTCGCGGCCGCCGAGAAGAACCTGCCGATCATCGTCCCGGGCTGGGAGGACTCGACGCTCGGCAACATGTATGCGGGGCACTGCATTTCGGGCGACGTGAAGAACGTCCACACCGTGCGCACCGGGATCGAATACATGCAGGAACTCGCGGCGTGGTATCGCGGCAACGCGCCAGTGCCGGTCGGCTTCTTCCAGATCGGCGGCGGCATCGCAGGCGATTTCCCGATCTGCGTGGTGCCGATGCTCCATCAGGATCTGCAACTCCCCGAGATCCCGGTGTGGGCCTACTTCTGCCAGATCAGCGATTCCACCACGAGCTACGGCTCCTATTCCGGCGCCGTGCCGAACGAGAAGATCACATGGGGCAAGCTGGGTGCGGACACTCCGAAGTTCATCGTGGAATCCGACGCGACGATCGTCGCGCCGCTGATGTTCGCCCTGATTCTCGGCTGGTGACGCCATGCTGCGCGACCTTGCCAGCCAGGGCCAGCCGGAGGCGCGCAATGTGCTCGGCGGCCCGCTCGCCGGGTGCAACATGGATCCGGTGACGGGGTTCTTCCGGGACGGGCACTGCCACACGTGTTCGCAGGACCACGGATCCCACACAGTGTGCGCGGTGATGACGGCGGAGTTCCTCGCGTTCACCAAGGCTTCGGGGAACGACCTCAGCACTCCGGTTCCCCTCTACGATTTTCCCGGTCTCAAGCCGGGCGACCGCTGGTGCCTCTGCGCGGGGCGCTGGCTGGAGGCCTGCCAGGCCGGGCATGCGCCAAAGGTCATGCTGGAGGCGACCAACGAGGCGGCCCTGGAAGTCGTGCCGCTCGACCTCCTCGTGCAACACGCGGCGAAGGTCTAGAAGACGAAGGGAACCCCGGCCTCGGCGAAGGCCTTTTTTTCCTCGCCGAGGAATTTCTCCGCGAGCCGGTCGAACCCGCCGCCGGCGCGGAACTTGGCCAGGAAGGCGTTGACTGCGCCAAGCAGGTCATCGTCGCCGCGCTTCATCGCGATGGCCCACGCTTCCTTCTGCAGGGGCGCGAGAAGCGCGCGGGCCTTGCCGGGGTTGCGCTTGGCATTCTGGAAGACGGACATCTGGTCGTAGATGAACGCGTCCGCTTTTCCCTGGATGATCTCGAGCACGCAGGCGTTTTCCTTCTCGAGGGCGAGGATGCGGGCCTGCTTGATGTTGGCGCGGGCGAAGACCTCGCCCGTTGTTCCCTGGCGCACGACAATGGTCTTCCCGGGTTGGTCGAGGTCGGCCAGCGCCGCCGCCGCGCTGTCGTGCGGCACGAGCGCCCCGAGGCCGGTGGTGAGATAGGGATCGGAGAAAGCCACGGCGCGCGCACGCTCGGGCGTGGCGGTCATGGAGGAGATGATCAGATCGATCTTTCCCGTCTGCAGCGAAGGGATGAGGCCAGTGAAGGGCATGTTCTCGATGGCGAGCGGGCGCCCGAGTTCGGCGGCGAGGGCGCGGGCCAGTTCCACGCTCACGCCGGAGGGTTCGCCGTCCGCGCCGATGGTCTCGAACGGCGGGTAGGACAGGTCCATGCCGACGCGGAGCGGCGGCGCTTCCGCACGGAGATTCGGGAGGGCGAGGGCGGTGAGGAGGGCGAAAAGCAAAGAGCGCACGGGGCGACTATTCCAAATTCGCTTGTGGCCCGCCGCAAAAATCGGCGAAATCCCCGATCATGTTGAACGAGTTCAAAACCTTCATCGCCCGCGGCAACGCCATCGACCTCGCGGTCGGCGTCGTCATTGGCGCCGCATTCGGCAAGATCGTCACCTCTCTGGTGGATGACATCATCATGCCGCCGATCGGTCTCCTGCTCGGCCGCATGGACTTCACACAGTATTTCATCAGCCTTGACGGCAAGACCTACGAGACGCTGGCCGCGGCCAAGGCGGCGGGGGCGGCCACGCTGAACTACGGGGCGTTCGTCACGGTCATCATCCAGTTCCTCATCATCGCGTGGGCCGTGTTCATGGTCGTGAAGGGCATCAACGCGCTTCGCCGCAAGGAGGACGACAAGCCCGCCGCGCCGCCCGAGCCTTCGGCCGAGGAGAAGCTGCTGGGCGAGATCCGCGATCTGCTCAAGCAGAAGGGTGCCTGAGCAGGGGGCTTGCCGCCGGGCGCGCGGCGTGTTTCATGGCGCCATGCACGAGACGGGCAAACGGCCGGTCGTGGTGGTGGCGGGTGCTTCCGGTTTCGTCGGCCGGGCCTTGCTGCCCGAGTTGGCGCGGACCTGCGACGTCGTGGCGCTCAGCCGCAGCGAGTCCGTGGCGATTCCCGGTGTGCGCTGGGAAAGGTGTGATCTTTTCTCGCTGCTGCAGACCGAGCGTTCGCTGCAGAAGGCGGACTACGCGTTCTATCTCGTCCACTCCATGCTGCCCGCGCGGCTGACGCAGGCGCGGTTCGAGGACATGGATTTCATCCTGGCCGACAATTTTGCGCGGTCGGCGGCGCGTGCGGGAGTGAGGCAGATCATCTACCTCGGCGGGATCATCCCGGACGATGCGCGTCTCTCGCGCCACCTCGCCAGCCGGCTCGAGGTCGAGCGGGTGCTCGCGGCACGCGGGGTGCCGGTGACGAGCTTGCGTGCCGGGTTGATCGTGGGACGCGAGGGCTCCTCGTTCCGCATGGTGGAGCGCCTGGTCGAACGCTCGCCGCTGCTGCTCTGTCCGCACTGGACGCGCTCCATGACTCAGCCGGTGGGCCTGCGTGACGTCGTCGGGTTGCTGCGATTTTGCCTCGGCCGCGACGAGATGTTCGGCCGCGCATTCGATCTCGGCGGTCCCGAGGTGATGTCCTACGTGGACCTCATGCGCCGCACGGCCGACCGCATGGGGAAGAAGAGGCTCATCCTCGCCGTCCCCTACATCCCCAACCGTCTGAGCGTGTGGGGAATTCGCATCGTCACGGGCGCGCACCGCGAGTTGGTCGCGCCGCTGGTCGAGAGTCTGCGCCACGCCATGGTGGCGCACTCCCCGACCTTGCAGGAACGCGCGGGGGTGGAGGCGCAATGCTTCGACGAGGCGCTGGTCGAGGCCTTGCAGGGCGGCGACGCGGCGGCGCGCATGGCGGACGAGCATCTGGCCCGCCGCGACAAGCTGAGCGAGCAGGGGCTTTATGTGTGTTCGATCCAGCGCCTGCCGTTGCCGCCGGGACGGGACGCGATCTGGGTCGCGCAGGAATACGCGCGGTGGCTCCCGTCGTTCTTCAAGTTCGTGCTGCGCGTCACGGTCGATGAACACCTCAACCTTGCCTTCCGCCTCGCCGGGGTGCGCAGGCCCCTGCTGGAACTCAGCTATTCGGAAGACCGGTCATCCCCGGATCGCCCGCTCTATTACATCACGGGGGGGCTGCTTGCTCGCGAGGCCGACAAAGCCGACGGCCGGGCGCCGGCGCGTCTCGAATTCCGCGAGAGCCCGGACCGCCGCACGGTTCTGGCTGCGATCTTCAACTACCGCCCTGCCTTGCCTTGGTGGTTCTACCGCCTGACCCAGGCGCCGATCCACCTTCTCGTGATGAAGCTCTTCGGTCTGCACCTGTCCCGTCAGCGCCCGGTGGGACGCTATGCGCCGGAAGGACGTCCCGTGGGAGAAGCATGATGTCGGAGCCCGTCCACGACAGACTTGGCCGTCCCTTGCATGATCTGCGGGTCTCGGTGACGGACCGCTGCAATTTCCGCTGCCCGTATTGCATGCCGGCTGCGGTGTTCGGTCCGGGTCACGCGTTCCTGCCCAAGCCCGAGATCCTCAGCTTCGAGGAAATCGCGCGCGTCGTCCGGGGCGCGGTCCGTCTGGGCGTGCGCAAGGTGCGCCTGACCGGAGGTGAGCCTTTGCTGCGTCGCGAGTTGCCCGTGCTGGTGCGGATGCTGTCGGGCATTGATGGAGTGCGCGACCTGGCGCTCACGACCAACGGTCTTCTGCTGGCGCGTCACGCGGCTTCGTTGCAGGTGGCCGGGTTGCACCGGGTGACCGTGAGCCTCGACGCCCTCGATCCCGTGCTCTTCGCGGCAATGAGCGGCGCGGAGCAACCGGTCGGGCAGGTCCTTGAAGGAATCGCGGCGGCGGCGGCAGCAGGCCTTCCAGTGAAGATCAACTGCGTGGTGCAGCGCGGGGTCAACGAGACGGAAATCCTGCCGCTGGCGTCGTGGTGCCGCGAACGCGGACACACCCTCCGCTTCATCGAATACATGGACGTCGGGAACCACAACCATTGGGAGCCGTCACGCGTCGTCCCGGCTGCCGAGTTGCGGACAATTCTCGACGCGGCCTTCGGCATCGTGCCGCAGCCGGGTTCGGTGCGCGGCGAGGTGGCGCGGCGGTTCGCCTATGCGGACGGGGTGGGGGAGGTCGGCTTCGTGGCGTCGATCACCGAGCCGTTCTGCCGCGATTGCAACCGGGCGCGGCTGACGGCGGATGGCAAGATTGTGACCTGCCTGTTCGCCTCCGGGGGCACCGACCTGCGGGGCGTCCTGCGCTCGGGCGCGGATGATGCCTCGGTGGCGGCCGAGTTGACCGCGGTCTGGTCAAGGCGCACGGACCGGTATTCCGAGTTGCGGGACGAGGCGGCTTCTGCAGCGAAGCCCAAGGCGGAGATGTCCTACCTCGGCGGGTGAGGCTGCCGCTTTTGGGACTTGAGGCGGGCCCGTGGCAGGTATGAAGTGGAAGGCATGAAAGCTGTTCTACTCCCCGTAGCTCTCCTGACCCTGCTCTTTGCCTCCACACCGCATGCCGAGGAGGCGGCTCCGGCCGACGGGGCGAAAGTCGTTTCCGCCGAGAATGTGGCCGAGTTGGAGCAACTCGTCGGCAGCGATGTGATCGTGGAGGGCGTGGTGCGCAACGTGGGCAAAGCCCCGGGCGATTCGATCACCTTCCTCAACTTCGGCGACCGGAAAAGCGGTTTTGTGGCCATCGTTTTCCAGTCCGCCTACGGCCAGTTCCCCGACGGCTTGGACAAGTTTGCGCAGCAGAAGGTGCGCGTCTCCGGCACGCTGGAGAAATACCGCGACCGCCAGATCCAGATCAAAATCTCGACCCCCGACCAGATTCAGGTGGTCGAGGAGACGGCGCCCTGACCCGCGTCAGCCATCCCCGCGGCCGTCGAGCAGGCGCTCGACATATTTGGCGAGGATATCGAACTCGAGGTTGACCGCGTCGCCGACCTCGAGGTTCCCGAGATTCGTGTTCTCGAGCGTGTGGGGGATGATCCACACGCTGAAGCGGTCCTCGGTGATTTCGGCCACGGTGAGGCTGACCCCATTTACGGCGATGGAGCCCTTGAAGACGACGTAGCGGGCGAACTCCTCCGGCAGGGCGATGTCGAGGCGGACATCGGCCCCTTTCTCCTCGATGCCGACGACCGCAGCAGTCCCGTCGACATGTCCCTGAACGAAGTGGCCGCCGAGCCGTCCGTCCAGCCGCAGTGAGCGCTCGAGGTTCACCAGCCCGCCCGGCTTGAGTTGGCCGAGGTTTGTGCGGTCGAGGCTTTCCTCCAGCAGGTCGAACATCAGCCGCATGTTGCGGTGGGCAGTCACGGTGAGGCAGCAACCGTTGACCGCGATGCTGTCGCCCGTGCGCACCCGGGTGGAGGTTTTCGGTGCCTTCAGCATCAATTGAACGGCGGTATCCGTGCGCCTCAGCCACCCCACTTCGCCAACTTCGCGGACCAATCCAGTGAACATGGCTGTGGAGATTGCTCGGACGGCGGCACGAAATAAAGCCAAACGAACAACAAAGAAGCGGGAGTCACATCTCGCAACTTTCGTTTGCGCGCGGCCGTGATCCGGCCGAGAATTCGGCATTCCCATGGACGCCCTTCCGCGTCCGAAGCGCCCTGCGGCCGTTGCCGCGCCGGCCCTGCCTCTCATGAAAGCGAACCGTCACGTCATCCTCATGCTCGTTGCCCTGGCCTTGTTGGTCGCGGCCGCTCCGAGCCATCGAACTTCCGACCTCCCGGTCCAGAAGATCGTTTCGGCCTCACTGGCCGCCCCGGAGCCGGTTGCCTCTCCCTCGGTGGTCCTTCCTCCGCCCGCCCCGCCTGAGACGGCCCCCGAGCCGGCTGCCCACAAGGACGAGGTGCCAGTTCTGGCTACCGCCTATTCGAGCGGAGCGGCATGCAATGGCGCTTGGAGCGGCCGCAATGCGGTCGGGGGACGGCTGAAGTCCGGCAAGGTGAACAGTGCGGCGGCCGACTGGTCGCGCTTCCCGCTGGGCACGAAGTTCCGCGTCGTCGAGACCGGCAAGGTTTATGTGGTGGACGACTACGGCTCGGCCATGGTCGGCAAAGACAAGGTGGACCTGTTCATGGCGGATTACGGGCAGGTGCGTCGCTGGGGAAAGCGCAACGTGACCCTCGAGATCATCGAATGGGGGTGCCCCGAGCGAAGCCTCGAAGTGCTCAAGCCCCGTTCCAAAGCACCCTACATCCGGCAGATGGTCCGGGACCTGCGCCACCGCGTCGAGGATCAGGGCTAACGCCGCACTGAGCCGCTTACGGTGTATTCCGGCAGCGGTTCGACCCTCCACAGTTGGCCGTCCGCCGACCGCTCGTCCGGGCTGGTGAACTCAAGGCGGTCTAACCGCAGGCGGAAATGGCTCGGGGCTTGGCCGGGAGGTGCGTCGGCGAGCAGTCCCTGCACTGTGCCGGACCCCTCGCTCAACCGCTGGAGAAACGGGAGCACCCAAGCTGGGGGTTGGCCGGATGACCGGAACTCCAGCGCGGCAAACCACATCTGCCAGTCTAGACGTGGCATGTGGGGCGGAAGGAAAGGCAGAGAGTTGTCGCCGGGAGCCGCTTTGTGGCGGAACCGGACCGTTGTCCAATCTTGGCCGTCCACACTCGTCTCGACGGTGATTTCGGGCCGCTCGGTCGTCATCACGCTGAACAGCCCGTAGGAGTTCGCGCTGCGCAGCGGGGCGAGGGGAGCAAGGACGGACTCCATCCACGGGCCGGTGGCGACCCGCATCACGGCAAGGAGTTGGACCGAGGTGATGGTGACCAGAACCACGGCGGCCGACGGGACCACGACGCGTTGAAGCTGCTGCGGCCAGAGGCGCCGGACCGGAGGCGGCGCAGCCCCGGCGAAACTCGCCCGCACCCGGGCCGGCCACGAGGCGTCGTCGAGCAGCGACACGCAAAGAACAAGCGTGAGGATGTTGAAAAACCCGTAGTGCCCCGTCGCCATGATCAGGGCCATGAGCAACGCGAACGACCAGAATGCGATGAGCCTGAGGCGTCGCGGACCGGCGATGAAGAACGGCACGATCAACTCGACCACGAAGACGAAAACGAGGCACGCCGCGTGGAACCAGCCCGGCAGTTGGGCCATCCACCAACTCGTCCACACAGGGATCGGCTGCGTGAAGTAGTGGTAGGCCAGAGCCGACCCGTCGAGCCATTCGTTCCGGCCGTCCGCGTCGAAACCGTGCAGTTTCACGACGCCTGACTCGAACATGAGCCGGAAAAGCAGCCACCAGACGAGGAGGCGCGCCCAGCGCGGTGGTGCGGAGTTTCCCGCGCGCAGCGAACGCCGCCACGGCACGTAGAGCACCGTGAGCAGGCCGGCCTCAAGGAGCAGGGCGTCCCACTGGAAATTCAGGAACACCGGCACGGCCGCGACAAACGAGAGATAGCAAAGCCATGCAACGAAGGCCGCGACTCCTGGCACGAGTCCGGCCGCGAGCAGCAGCGAGGCCAGCGTCCCGATGGCCAGCCAGAAATGCAGCATCGCGTCCGATGAACCGAACCATAGGAGCGATGGCACCTGCAGCCACGCTTCCGCGGGAGTGCCGGCCGCGGCGAAGTGCGACTCGACCGCTGCCAGCTGCACGGCCACCGGCAGAATGCCGTTCGATCCGGACAGTCCGTCGATCTGCACCCACAGCGAAAGGAATGCGCAGAGGAACACCAGGCCCATAAGGCGGGGAAAAACCCAGCCGGAAATCTCGTAGGTCGGCAGCCGCGTCGAGTTGCCCCAGAACAATTTGGTCACCGAGGCCGCGAGCGGACGGTGCGCGGCGATCCATGCATAGCACCACGAGGCGAGCGCATTGACGGGCGGCAGGGTCCGGCACAGCGCGAGGGCCGCGCGCGCCTTCATGCTGTGCGGTGCGAGGGCCGTCAAGGCAGCCTGCGCCCCACCGAGGAGAGAGCCGTCGGGCAGTGCGAGGACAACCCGCTGCGGGGGATCACCGCCGGCCGCGGCCACCACCTCCGGGGGAGCATCCTGGATGCGGCTGTAGCCGACCGAGTCACCGGTGACCGACTCCCAGCGCTCGACCCACCGGCGGCAGAAGCCGCACTCGCCGTCCCAGTAGAGGACGGGCCGGGATGGAGCGGAAGATGGATCCATGGTGGAAATCGCGGAAGAATGAGATAGAGTGCCCGACCGGTGAGCCGCCCTGCGGACCACCCCGTGAAAACACGGTCAGGGCCTGATGCCAAGCAAACGATACTCCTGGGAGGACAAGCCGCAACCGGCGGGACGCAAGAAGCGCCGCTGGCGATGGTTCCTCCTCATCCCTCTGCTCCTGATCACGGCGGCCGTCGTGATCGGCGGCCTCGTCGCGCTCGGCATCCGCAACGAATTCCGGGAGATGGCCGCGCAATTCGATCTCGAGCGCCTCGGGAACATGGAGTCGGCCTCGATGATCTACGACCGCGACGGCGAGTTGATGGGCAAGATCTTCATCCAGAACCGCGATCCGGTGCCCTACGAGAAGCTCTCGCCTTTCCTGGTCAAGGCCGTGGTCTCCGCCGAGGACCAGAAGTTCTGGGAGCATGACGGCGTGGACTACCAAGGCGTCGTGCGCGCAGCGATGGCCAACTGGTCGGCTGGCCGCATCCGCCAGGGCGCCAGCACGGTCACGCAGCAGTTGGCGCGCAATTCCTTCGAGCTGAAGGAACGCACCTACCGTCGCAAACTCCTGGAAATGGCTCTGGCCCAGCGCATCGAGAAGAAGTTCCCCAAGGAGAAGATCATGGAGCTCTATCTCAACCGCGTCTATTTCGGCAGCGGCCTCTACGGCGCCGAAGCCGCGTCGCGGGGCTACTTCGGTATTCCGGCTGCGCAGTTGGACGCCGCGCAGTCAGCCGTCTTGGCCGGCCTGCTCAAGAGCCCGAACAGCCTCTCGCCGTGGACCAATCGCGAATTGTCCAAGACCAACCGCGATTACGTTCTGAAGCAGATGTTCGACATGGGCTTCCTCGACCGTGCCGCCTACGACCGCGCGCTGGCCGAGCCCTTGAACGTGCGGGAGCGCCCCGACCCGATCAAGACGTCCTACGCCATGGATTACGTTCGCCAGCAGGCCATCGCGTCGCTTGGCTACGACCGGGCGATGAACGGCGGTTTCCGCATCTTCACGACCCTCGACACGCCGATGCAGCGCGAGGCCGAACAGGCCCTGCGGCGCAAACTCGACGAAGTCGAGCAGCGTCCGGGCTACTCGAACGAGACGTTCGCCCAGTTCCAGCAACGCTTTGCCGCCAAGCCGCTCAAGCCCGGCGACTCCAACACGGTGCCTCCCGCCTACCTCCAGGGCGCCGTCCTCGCCCTCGACAACCGGACCGGCGGCATCCTTGTCATGGTCGGCGGGCGCGATTTCCGCCACAGCGAATACAACCGCACGGTGCAGGGGAGGCGTCCGCTCGGCACCGGCTTCACGCCATTCGTCTTCGCGGCGGCGTTCGAGAAGGGGCTCTTCCCCGGGGCGGTGGTCCAGGATTGGGCGCTCGATAACCGGCTGGTCGGCATCGGAGGAACGATGGGAATCCTCGGCGAGTGGGGCGTCGAACGCGGCGACAACGAATACGAGGGCGAGATCACGCTGCGCGAGGCCCTTGTCCGCGGCAAGAACGCGGCCGTCGTCCGCGTCGGCTTCCAGACCGGTCTCGACGCGGTCGGCAAGCTTGCCCGCGAGGCCGGCATCGAGTCGCCACTTCGTCCCTATGCGAACGCCTATCTCGGCTCGAGCGAGCAGACGTTGGAGGAGACCACCCTTGCCTACACGATGTTTCCCGGTGGCGGATCGCGGCCCGAGCGCACGCACATCATCGATCGCATCGAGGATGCGGATGGCCAGACGATCTACCAGCGCGAGAACAAGCGGCGTCAGGTGGTCGGGGAGGGCACCGCGTGGATGGTCCACAGCCTGCTGGCCGACTCCCTGGCCCGCGGCACGGCAAGCAAGGCGATCACGGACTACGGCCTCGCCATCCCCGGCGCGGCCGGCAAGACGGGCACAGCCTACAATTTCACCGATGCCTGGTTCCTGGGCTACACCGACCAGATCACCTGCGGCGTCTGGATCGGCTACGACCAACCGCGGCAGATTTATCGCGGCGCGTTTGCGCGCGACCTCGCGCTGCCGGTTTGGGTGGACGTCATGAACTCGTCCCGCATCGACTTCGCGTCGAGTCCGATCAAAGCGCCGGTCTCGGTCGAGCAGGTCAATGTCTGCCGCCTCTCGGGCGAGTTGGCCACGGACAAGTGCTTGGACAAGTCACGCGGTGCAGACGGCCAGGAGCTTGCCGTCTCTACGGCCTACACGGAATACGCGCCCATCGGCAAAGCCCCCAGCGGGCAATGCAGCGTGCATGCGGGTGGGATCAAGAGCTACCTCAAGGAGTTCTCCGAGGAAGAGTGGCCGCGTGCGGCCGCCGCCGTGGATATGTCCAAGGTGCGTCCGGTCAATGTCTCGTCGTCACCCCTCGTCGGTGCCGCTGATCCCTACAACGCCGTGTCTCCCACGCCGAACCTAGAGGGCGTGCAGGTCGCGCAGGCCGTGGCGGTCTCGCCGGTTCCGGGCGGCCAGACGCCCGGGGCGGAGGGTCAGCCCGCGCAAGCCGAGGTTCGCAAGGCCGAAGCGGCCGGGGTCGGGGCGGTCGTCGGGACGGAACTCCCGGTCATGGAGTTGCCGGCGCCGCCGCCCATCCGCTTCTAGAAGGCGCCGATCCGGCACGCGTGGGCCGCGAAGCCGGCCCCGAATGACGTAAGCCACCAATCGGTGCCCAACTCCGGGCTGCCGTGCCGCCGCATCGTCTCCTCGAGCGCGAAGAGCACGGACGGGCTGCTCATGTTGCCGTGACGGCGCAGGATTTCGCGGGTCGGCCCGAAATCCGTCCCCGGCATCCGCGCCTCCATCGCGTTGATCACATCACGTCCGCCAGCGTGCGAGATCACGCGGCGGATGGGCCTGGGGTCTGCCGCCTGCGCCCGCTCGTGGAGCAGGTGCACCGCCTCGGCGGCGACATTGGGCACGGCGGGTCGCAGGAGGTTGCGCAACCGGCCGTTGCGCTGCTCGAAACGTATGTCGTCGCGCGACCGCGGATCATGGTGCGTGTCGAACCCGTGGCAACGCAGGCCGCCGGCCGCGCCGCGGCCGCGCCAGACCGTGGCAGCCGCGCCGTCCCCGAAGAGACATGCGCTGATGATCACACCGGGGTCGTCGTCGAGGTAGAACGCGGCAGAGCAAACCTCCACGGCCACGCAGGCCACCACGGCGTCCGGATGCGCCCCCAGGATGGAGTCTGCCGCCCGCAGGGCGGGGATCGCGGCTCCGCAGCCGAGTCCGACGAGGTCCTGCAGCCACGCGTCCGGCCGCAAACCAACGCGCTCCGCGAGGTAGCTGCTCACGCCCGGGCACAGGTAGCCGGTGCAAGTGCAGACCACGAGGGCATCGATCCCGTCCGGCCCCACGCCTGCCCGGGCCAAAGCGGGGCGCAGAGCGGCTTCGGCAAGTTGAGGAGCTTGGCCCCGGAACGCCTCGTTCAACGCGTCACCATCGAGACTGAAGAGATCGCGCGGGTCTGACACCGCGAACTGGCGCTCATCCACGCCGGACTCGCCGCGGAGGATCGTGCTCAGCAGCAGGCGCGACCGGCGGCTTAGCAGGGCGTCGGTCGCGCACGCTCCTCGGGCCAGTTCGAGGCACTCGCCCTGCGTGAAGGAGGCCGGAGGGGTGGCCGTGGCAAGGGCTTGGAGGAACATCGGCGTGCAGTTAGTGAAGCAAACGGAAGACTGTGTCGAACGGAAGAAGCCCCGAGCGCGAGAATTGCCGCATGAGGAATTGGCCGCCGGGGTGGAGCAGCACCGGGTGCAAGAGCCGCGCGAGCAGAGTCTTCCTTGCGGCCTGCGCCGCGCGGTTCGCGCGGGCCGCAGCAACCGAGTCCACCCACGCCCGACGGCCCGCGGCCCACTCGCACAGCGGCTCCAGCGCGGCCGCCGCGCTCTGGAACGCCACTGTCATGCCATTACCGGTGAACGGAGGAATCAGTCCGCCGTGATCGCCGAGCAAGAGTCCTTCATTGCTGGTTCCTCCCGGCCGGTAGTCGAGCGCGGCCACGGCGCAGCCGGAATCCTCGACGGCTTGGGCCGCGGCGAGGCGGCGCGCGAGCGCATCAAGCCCGCAACTCTCGATCTTCGCGATCAGCCGGCAGGGACCGCCTTCATGGCGGAACAAGCCGCAGACGTTGACGGCGCCGTCCTCGACCCGCGTCAGCCCGACGTAAGTCCCGCGGCCGAGGTGCATCTCCAAGTCGGCGGCGAGCTCGAGTCCGTGGAAGTGCTGTTTCAGGCCGACCAGCTTGGAGTGCGAATCGGGTTTGCGTCCGCAGGCTAGCACCCGTCCTTCCGAGGGGGCGGCGGAGGCACGTTCGTTGGTGCGGAGCACGCCGCCGCATTCCTCGAACCGGGCGGCCAACTGCTGGTCGAGCCGGTGACGGCTGAGACAGAGTGCACGCCCCGGCAGGCGGCGCCGCAAAATTCCACCGCGGCGGTCGAACCACGCAACGGTCTCAGCCGGCCTGGCGTCCGCGAGGATCTCGTCCATGCCCAGCGCATGGATCGTCTCGGTCCCGAGCCCCGTGATGAATTCGCCGCAGACCCGGTGGCGCGGGTAGCGGCCGGCCTCGCGGATGGTGACCGGGATGCCGTGCCGACGAAGCCCGAGGCCCAGCGACAGCCCGGCCAGACCGCCCCCGATGATCTCGACCGTGCGAGGGCTAGGTGGCATGCAGCCGGGCGAAGTCCGCGGTGACTTCGCGTCCGATGCAGAGCACGGCGCTCTTCGAGACCAGTTCGAGCGAGGGATTCTCCCCGAGCAGTGGCTCGTGTCCGGGTTCGTGGATGTCGTCGGGCGAGAGACGCGCCGTGTCCGCCAAGAGGTGCCAGTGCCAACGCTTCGGCAGGGGCGGCAGCGTGAAGGTGAGCGGCCCGACGTGCATGTTGAAGGCCGCGTAGAGGAACTCCCCGGCACCGCCGAGCGTGCGGTCGTTCTGCCCGCACAGCATGAAGGCTAGTGAGTGGCTGTGCTCGCCCCAATCCGGCTCGTTCGGTTCGACGCCGTGCCATGAGATGTCGGCATAGCCGCTGCCGGTGCGGTCCTCGCCAGTGAACCATTCGTTGCGGTGAAGGCTTGCGTGGCCCTTGCGGAACGCGATCAGCGTGCGCACGAAACGCAGGAGCCCGGCGTTACCTTCAACCAGCTTCCAATCGAACCAGTTCCACTCGGTGTCGTGGCAGTAGGCGTTGTTGTTGCCGCGCTGCGTGCGTCCGGCTTCATCGCCCATGGAGAGCATGGGCACGCCCTGACTGACGAGGAGAAGGGTGAACGCGTTCTTGGCGCAGCGAAGCCGCAGGGCGTTGACTTCCGGGTTGTCGGTCGGTCCCTCGACACCGCAGTTCCAGGCGTCGTTCTCATTCGTGCCGTCGCGGTTCTCCTCGCCATTCTCGAGGTTGTGCTTCTCCTCGTAGGTGAACATGTCCGCCAGCGTGAACCCGTCGTGGCATGTGATGAAGTTCACCGAGGCGGACGGGCGCCGTCCGCTGGCGCGGTAAAGATCGGGGGACCCGCAGAGGCGTTGCACCATCTCGCCGACGGAGCCGTCGTCCCCGCGCAGGAACCTGCGGGCCGCGTCACGGTATTTGCCGTTCCACTCCATCCAGCGCCCGTAGTTCGGGAAGTTGCCGACCTGGTAGAGCCCGCCCGCGTCCCACGCTTCGGCGATGAGATCGCAGTGGGCGAGGACGGGGTCGTAGGCAATGCTCTCGAGCAGCGGCGGGTTCGGCAGGGGGTGGCCGAGGGAATCCCGGCCCAGGACCGAGGCGAGGTCGAAGCGGAAGCCGTCGATGTGGTATTCCGCCGCCCAGTAGCGGAGGCAGTCGAGGACGAAGTCGCGCACGACGGGGTGATTGCAATCGAGAGTGTTGCCGCAACCGCTGAAGTTGAGGTAGTCGCCGTTGGGCGCGAGCAGGTAGTAGGTCTTGTTGTCCAGGCCGCGGAACGAGATGACCGGCCCGGTGCCGTCGCCCTCGGCGGTGTGGTTGAAAACAACGTCCAGGATGACTTCGATGCCTGCGGCGTGGCAGGCCTTGACCAGGTCCTTGAGCTCATCCACCTCATTGCCGGCCGGTGCGCGGGCGGCGTAGCCCGATTTCGGGGCGCAGAAGGCGAGGGTGCTGTAGCCCCAGTAGTTGTGCAGGCGCTCGCCCGTCTCGGGGTTGGTCCGGAAGTTCTCATGCTCGTCGAACTCGAAGACGGGCATGAGTTCGATGCAATTGACGCCCAGCGACAGCAGGTAGGGCAGTTTCTCGCGCAAGCCGTCGAATGTCCCCGGCCACGCGACGCCGGATGAGGCGTGTCGCGTGAAACCGCGGACGTGGAGTTCGTAGATGACGAGATCCTGCACGGGAATGTCCAGCGGACGGTCGTGCTCCCAGTCGTAGTTATTCTGCGGGATGCGTCCCCGGTGCGGGAAAATGTCCCGCTCTCTCGGAGTGCCGCGGAAGACCTCGCGTCCGCCAACCGCGCGCGCGAACGGATCGAGGAGTATGCGTCGCGCGTCGAAGCGGTGTCCCGCATGCGGATTGAAGGGCCCGTCCATGCGGAAGCCGTATTCGATGGCATGGGCATCGAGGTCGAAAACGATCATGGCGAACACATCGCCCATGCGGAACTCGGGAGGGAAGGGGATCTCGGCGAAGGGCCGCAGCGCTCCCTTGTCGAAGAGGACAAGCGTGCAGGAGGTGGCGTGCGACGAGAAAACGGAGAAATTGATGCCGCCCGGGACGAGGCTCGGGCCGAAGGGGAGCGGATGGCCGTAGCGGAGGCGGAAGACGCCGTGGTGGTGCGTCGGGTGTTGGTGCTTGCCGGTGGATTGGGGCATGGATGGTGTGCCTACCTCCATTTGATGCAGCAGCCAGCGGTGGGTTGCTGTGGAGAGGCTGCCGGTCGTCCGCCGAGGAGGGCGAATGCCGCTTCCGTCCGCATGCTCGAGATCAGGTCCACTGACGGAGTCTCGCCACCGTTCCCGCCAAAATCAATAGCCGCCCCGGGCGCGGGCCGAGTTGGGGATTGACGGAAGTGCGCGTCCGCCCAAAACATCGGGCGTGAAAATTCATATCAACCGCGCGGGCCAGAGTCTCGGAACCTTCACGCCCGAGGAGGTTCGGGCCGGATTCGACTCCGGCAAGTTTCTGCCCGGCGACCTCGCTTGGCGTGACGGGATGGAGTCGTGGAAGCCGCTCGGCGAAGTGATTGGCGAGTTCGCCCCAGCCTCGCCGACCGCTGATGCGGCCCCGGGGCCCGTGGTTGCCGCGGGGGTGGCCGTCGAGGGCCCGCCATGGGAGCGGCGCGGCGAAGTCGGCTTCGTCAACGGCCTGTTCGAGACGATCCGCGGGGTGTTGCTCGAGCCGACCGCCACGTTCGGCTCGATGAGGAAGACCGGCGGCTTCGCGGCGCCCCTGTTCTTCGCCGTGCTTCTGGGCTCGCTCGCGTTCCTCGTGGCCTTCTTTTACCAGTTTGTTTTCCAATCGCTGGGCATCGCCGCGTCGGAAGGCGAGGCTGACCAGTTTGCGATGATGTTCGGCTCCGCGATCGCGGTCGGAGTCTTGATCATTTTCGCGCCGCTAATCATCGCGGCTGGTGCATTCATCGGGTCCGGGATCACCCATCTCATGCTCATGATCGTTGGCGGGGCCAACCGGCCCTTCGAGGCCACGTTCCGGGTGGTCTGCTACTCGACTGGCGCGACATCGGTGCTCCAGCTGGTGCCGATTTGCGGGGCATGGGTGGCCTCGGTGTGGATGATCGTGGCCCAGATCATCGGGCTGTCGCAGGTTCATGGCATTACCAAGATGCGCGCCGCGGTGGCGGTGCTGCTGCCGATGGTCCTCTGCTGTGGCTTGGTCATTGCGATATTCGCGATCGCGCTCGGGGCCGGGATGGGCGCGGCCTTCGCAAAATGACATCCCCGCCACCGGTTCCGCGCTCTCTGGTGGCCGGACCGGAGGTCTTGATCCTCATCATTTCCGCCTCCGCGGCCTTGGTTGGAGCCGTGCTGGTGTTTGCAACCAGCAAAGGTGGCCTCGTGCTGCCGTGTTTCTGGAAGGCCTGCACAGGATTGCCGTGCTTCGCCTGCGGGGGGACGAGGACGCTGACTTTGCTTTTGGAGGGACGGTGGGCCGACGCCCTGCAAATGAACCCGGGCGTGGTGGCGGCTGTCGGTCTGGTTGCGATGGCGAATGTTTACGCCTTGGCCGTGCTCGTGCTTAGGGTTCCGCCGTCGCGTCCCGGTTGGCTCGTGCGCGGCCAATGGCGCTGGCTGCTGCTCGGGGCCGTCCTGGCGAACTGGCTCTACCTGCTCGCCGCCGGACTCGCCTGAGGCGCGACCGGGCCGAGGATCTCGTCCTGCAGGGCGCAGCAAACCTCGACCTCCCCACTTCCGCCCAGCGCCTCGCGCACGGTGGCGACCGCCAGCGACGGATCATTGCAGTCGCGGCTCAGGTGGCCGAGCACCACGCGGCGCAACTCCTGACCTAGCGTGCGGCGAACCAAGTCGGCCGCCGCACGGTTCGAGAGATGGCCGTGGGCGGACATAATCCGCTGCTTGGTCTGGAATGGACGCCGTGTGTCGGCTTGCAGCAAGGCCTCGTCGTGGTTCGCCTCGACGAACAGACAGGACACACCGGAGACGTGGTGGGCAACCGAGTTGCTCACGTGGCCGAGGTCGGTCACGACTGCGACCGATGCACCACCCGAACGGAATGTGAACCCGACGGGATCGGCAGCGTCATGCGGGACCGAGAACGCAACAACATCGAGTGCGCCGACAGCGAACGTGCTTCCGCTGGAGAACATCCGCCAACCAGCCGCCTCGCAGCGGGGGTATGACCCGCGCACGGCATCCGCGGTCAGCCGCGTGGCGAACACGGGGCAGCGCAGCGATTGCAGGAGAACGGCGAGGCCGCCCGCGTGGTCGCCATGCTCGTGGGTGAGAAGGACGGCTTCGATGCTCGACGGATCAATCCCGGTGAGGGCGAGGCGCTGGAGTGTCTTGCGGGCGCTCAGCCCTGCATCGACGAGGACGGTTGTGCCGCCCGCGCGGATGACGGCGGTGTTCCCCGCACTTCCGCTGCCGAGCACGATCAATTCCACCGCGCGAGGCTAGCGTGGCCGCGGCGGTCGGGCAAACACGCGGCTTTTCAGGCTTGGTCAAAGGGTTCACCATCCGCTAAAGCCCTGCCGTGCAAGAGTATCACCGCCTCCTCCGTCTCGTGTTGGACCATGGACGTCCGCGGAGCGACCGCACCGGCACCGGGACGATCGGCGTCTTCGGGGCGCAGGCGCGCTTCGATCTGCGGGACTCCTTCCCGCTCGTCACGACGAAGAAGGTTCATGTGCGGTCGATCATCCATGAACTGCTCTGGTTTTTGCGCGGCGACACCAACACCGGCTACCTGCACGATCATGGCGTCACGATTTGGGACGAGTGGGCGGATGCGAGCGGCGATCTCGGGCGCATCTACGGCGCGCAGTGGCGCGACTGGCGGACACCGGACGGACCGAGCGTCGATCAGATCTCGGAGGCCGTCCGGCTCATCCGCACGAGTCCGGATAGCCGTCGCATCATCGTTTCCGCTTGGAATCCCGGCGAGTTGTCCCGGATGGCGCTGCCTCCGTGCCATGCGCTTTTCCAGTTCCACGTGGCGGACGGCGAGTTGAGCTGCCAGCTTTACCAGCGCAGCGCAGACCTGTTCCTCGGGGTGCCTTTCAATATCGCCTCCTACGCCTTGCTGACATTGATGATGGCGCAGGTGTGCGGCCTGCGCCCCGGCGAGTTCGTCCATACCTTCGGCGACCTGCACCTCTACTCCAACCACCTCGAACAGGCCCGCGAGCAATTGTCGCGCGAACCGCGGCCATTGCCGCGCATGCGGCTCAACCCGGCGCGCCGGGAACTTGGCGAGTTCGTTTACGACGACTTCACGCTCGAGGGCTACGACCCGCACCCCGCCATCAAGGCACCCGTTGCCGTATGATCGCCGTTGCGGCAATGTCCGCCAACCGTGTCATCGGCGATGCGGGGCGCATCCCGTGGCACCTGCCCGAGGACTTGCGATGGTTCAAGGAACTCACCATGGGAGGCACGCTGCTGATGGGGCGTGTCACCTTCGAGTCCATCGGGCGGGCGCTCCCGGGGCGCACGACGATCGTGCTGAGCCGGCGCGACGGTCTGGCCATTCCGGGTGTGCAGGTGATCCGGGACTTGAGCGGTCTGGCGGGGGCGCAGACCACGGGGGAAGTCTTCGTCGTCGGCGGCGCGGAGATCTACCGCGTGACTTTGCCCTATTGCCGCGACCTTTATCTCACGGAACTCGCGGACGAGGTGCAGGGCGACCGGAAGATGCCCGTCTTCGAGGACTTGTTCCGGTTCTCCTCTATTTTGCGCGAGACGCCCGGGTGGCGGATTGTCCACTACGTGAACGACGAGCCGCTCGAACTGCCGCGGACGCGTCTCGAGGCGCCGCCTTGAGCATTGCTCAACGGTTGGTCTTCGCGCCGTAGCTGTCCTTATACCAGAGCACACCGTGTCGTCGGACATTCGAGAGGATGGCGCGGAGGTCGTTGGCTGACTCCTTGTCGTTGAGGAGGGTGGGGAGCACGCCGGGGCCCGTTCGGATCGATGTGACGACCCTCCGTGCCTCCGCTGCGGTCGCTCCCATGTCCTCGGTCGCCTTGCCGATGCCGGCGAAGCCGGAGCTGCCCTGCTTGATGTTCGCGATGGCTTGGCGGAGGTCGTTGAGCGACTCCTCGCTCAGCGCGGTGTTGTCGAGGCGCTCAAGGGTCGTATTCAGCGTGGCTACGGCCTTGCGGACGTCTGCGAGGAGTTCCGAGCTCTGGCGCGTGAGGTCATCCATGCCCGCCTCCCGCTGGCCCTTGACGACGGAGCCCGGTTCCAAACGGACGGCGAGGTCCGTCCCAGGGTCCACGAGCACGTCCACGAAGCGGTTCCCGAGGAGGCCCGAACTGCCGATGATGAAACGCGCGGCAGAGGGAATGACGACATCCTCCCGGATCTTCAGTTCCACCGCCACGCCCTGCATGTCGGGGAGCACGCGGGGGTTCTTCTCGACGTAGCCGATCCGGGCGCCACCCAGCAGGACATCCGCCCCAGCGAGCAGTCCGCTGGCGTTCGGAAAGTCCACCTGCACATCGTAAAATTCCTGCAGTCCCTGCCCGAGACGTCCGAAATAAACAACGGTCGCGGCCACCACGGCGAGGCCGAGGAGGACGAAGAATCCGACTTTTGTCTCAATGGTGGAGTCGCGCGTGCTCACAGTTCAGGGCTGCTCATGGGACCGGCCTTCCACGAAATCACGAATAACCGGGTCCGTCGAGGCGCGCAATTGGTCGCACGTCCCGTAAAAATAGCAAACCCCCTCGTGCAGAAGCGCGACATGGTCGGCGATGGTGAACGTGCTCTTCATGTCGTGTGTGACGACGACGGAGGTGACGTGGAAGCGCCGCTGCAGGCGGCGGATGAGAAGGTCAATGCTGTCCGCCACGATCGGGTCGAGCCCGGCGGTTGGTTCATCGTAAAGCATGCATCGCGGTTGCGTGACGATCGCGCGGGCCAGGGCGACGCGCTTGCGCATGCCCCCGCTGAGGTTGACTGGCATCTTGTGTTGCTGCCCCGCGAGTCCGACGACTTGCAAGGCATCCGCCACCTTCTGGGCGATGACCTGTTCGTCCTTCTCTCCGCGCTCCCGCAGGGGAAAGGCCACGTTCTGCCCGACGTTCATCGAGTCGAATAGCGCCCCGTCCTGGAAAAGCATGCCCATGCTGCGGCGGACCGGAGCAAGTTGGCGTTCGCCGAGGCGGGAGATTTCGACGCCGTCGATCTTGATGCTTCCCTCCAGTGGTTGGATGAGGCCGATGAGGTGGCGGAGGAACACGCTCTTGCCGCCGCCGCTGCGACCGAGAAGGACAAGGGTCTCGCCCTCGTGGACCTTCAAGTTGAGGCCGCGCAGGATCGGCTGACCGCCGAGCGTCTGCACGAGGCCCGTGACGGAGATGGCCTCGGGGCGCCGGTCGTTGCCGCTCATTTTCCGGCGGGGAAGAAGATGTTCAGCGTCATGGTCAGGAAGAAATTGACCACGAGGATGAAGAGAGACCCGATGACGACAGCCTCGGTGGTGGCGCGGCCGACCCCGACCGCGCCCTCACGGGCGTTCAGGCCCTGGTGGCAGCTGATGAAGACGATGAGGATGCCGAAGACGACGCCCTTGATCAGCCCCATGGCCACGTCCTTGCCGCCGGTGAAGTGCAGCATGTTGTGCAGGTAGTAGGTCTCAGAGATCCCGAGGACACGCGTAGCGACCAACCAACCGGCGATGATGCCGACCGCGATGCACTCGGCCACGAGCAGCGGCATCGAGATCAGCATCGCGAGGAAGCGGGGGATGACGAGGTAGTCCACCGGGTGGACCGCAAGGGCGCGGAGCGCGTCGATCTGCTCGGTTACCTTCATGGTGCCGAGCTCCGCCGACATGGATGCGCCAACGCGGCCGGCCACCATCAGCCCGCACAGCACGGGCCCCAGTTCGCGGAACATCGAAACGCTCACCACGGGGCCGACCGCGGTATCCATCTGCAAGCGGCTGAACTGGAAGTAGGTCTGGGTGGCGAAGACGGCCCCGGTGAAGGCGCCGGTGACGAGAACAACCAACTGCGAGCGGTAGCCGACTTCGTAGATCTGACGGACGACCAGACCAGGGCGGATCTCGCCTAGAAAAATCCCGCGGAGAGTCTCGACGACGAGGATGGCGAGCTCGCCCAGATAGCGCACGAAGGAAACGACCGTGTTCCCGGCGTAGCGGGCGAGGGACATGGGGCGCGGGCTAGGGGCGGATGAGCTGGGTCGCGGACTGCGACCGCGCGACACTGTGCGTCTGGCCCACGAAGCGGGCGTGGAGGTCGAGCTTGTTGAAGATGCTCCGCATCTGCTCGATGGAAATCGTGGCGTCGTCCGACTCGAGGAAGATGATGTCGTGCAGCGTGTCCACCTTGTAGCGGAGGCCCGGGATGGCTCCGAGCTCAAGGTCCAAACCCATGAGCTTGTCCGGTGCCCGCACTCCGGCGGCATAGATTTGCAACTCGACCATGCATGCATTCTCCCGCCGGACCGCGCCGGCCGCAAGGCCGGATTGGACGGCGGCAAGCGGCGGATTGCACTGCGGCGGCCGGCCCGATAAACAGGCGGACCGACCGAGCCCATGCCCAAAGACACCTCCCTGCGAAAAATCCTGATCATTGGCTCAGGTCCGATCGTCATCGGGCAGGGGTGCGAGTTCGACTACTCCGGCGTGCAGGCCTGCAAGGCCCTGCGCGAGGAAGGCTACGAGGTGGTCCTGGTGAACTCGAACCCGGCGACGATCATGACCGACCCGGAGTTCGCCGACCGGACTTACATCGAGCCGATCACCCCGGACATCATCGAGCGGATTATCGAGCGGGAGAAGCCGGATGCCGTGCTGCCCACGCTGGGAGGCCAGACGGCGTTGAACGCGGCGATGGAATTGCACCGCCGCGGGTCTCTCGAGCGCCTGGGCACCAAGCTCATCGGGGCCAAAGCGGAGGCGATCGAGAGGGGCGAGGACCGGTTGATCTTCAAGCAGACGATGATCGAGATCGGGCTCGATGTCGCGCAGTCGGGGGTGGCCCACGATCTTGCCGAAGCGGCCGAAGTCGCGGCGCAGATCGGGCGCTATCCGATCATCATCCGCCCGGCCTACACGCTGGGCGGAAGCGGCGGCGGCATCGCCTACAATCGCGAAGAGTTCGAGGAGATCGTCACCCGCGGACTCGATCTCTCCCCGGTGAGCGAGGTGCTGGTGGAGGAGTCGCTGCTGGGCTGGAAGGAGTTCGAGATCGAGGTGATGCGCGACCGCGCGGACAACTGCGTGGTCGTCTGCTCGATCGAGAATTTCGACCCGATGGGCGTCCATACCGGCGACTCGATCACGGTCGCGCCGATCCAGACTTTGACCGACAAGGAATACCAGGCCATGCGGGATGCTTCCTTCGCGGTCATCCGAGCCATCGGCGTGGAGACAGGGGGATCGAATATCCAGTTCGCCGTCTGCCCGCTCACCGGCCGCATGGTCGTGATCGAGATGAACCCGCGTGTCTCCCGCTCGTCGGCCCTTGCCTCGAAGGCAACCGGGTTCCCCATCGCCAAGATCGCGGCCAAGCTGGCCGTGGGTTACACGCTGGACGAATTGCGCAACGACATCACGCGCGAGACGCCGGCCAGCTTCGAGCCGACCATCGACTACTGCGTGGTCAAGGTGCCGCGTTTCACCTTCGAGAAGTTTCCCCAGGCTGATCCCGTTCTGACCACCCAGATGAAGAGCGTGGGCGAGGCCATGGCCATCGGCCGGACGTTCAAGGAGGCCATGCAGAAAGCCCTCCGCTCGCTGGAGACGGGGCGGGCCGGATTCGGCGCGGATGGCAAGGACGCGGCGCCGGTTCTGCAGGATGGTTCCCTCGACGTCGCCCGCCTCGAGCAGTTGCTACGCGTGCCGGGAGCGGAGCGCGTTTTCAGCCTGCGGCATGCACTCCTCGCGGGCTGGTCCGTTGAGCGCATCCACGAACTTACCGGCATCGACCCGTGGTTCCTGCACGGGCTCAAGAAAATCACCGATCTCGAGCAGTCGTGCCCGCGTGACCTCGCCGCCGTGCCATGGCGCGCCATGAAGCGGCACGGTTTCTCCGACCGGCAGATCGCCCACCTCACCGGCTCCAACGAGTCCGAGGTGCGCTCGGCTCGCAAGGCGGCCGGCGTCGTCCCCACTTACCGCCTCGTTGACACGTGCGCGGCGGAATTCGAGGCCTACACGCCCTATTTCTATTCTACCTACGGCGAGGAAGACGAAACCCGTGCCAATGACCGAAAGCGGGTCATGATCCTCGGCGGCGGTCCCAACCGCATCGGACAGGGGATCGAGTTCGATTACTGCTGCGTCCATGCTGCCTTCGCCTTCCGCGAACTCGGATGGGAGACCGTCATGGTCAATTCCAACCCGGAGACGGTCTCGACCGACTACGACACGAGCGACAAGCTGTATTTCGAGCCGCTCACGCTGGAGGACGTCCTGAACATTTACGAGCGGGAGCGTTGTGACGCCGTGATCGTCCAATTCGGCGGACAGACGCCGCTGAATCTCGCCGCCGCGCTCGAAGCGAACGGGGTCAAGATCATCGGCACTTCGCCGGCCAGCATCGAGATGGCGGAGGATCGGAAATTTTTCGCGGCCATGCTCGACCGCCTCGGCCTCCGGGCCACGCAAGGAGGCACGGCCACCAACGAGGAAGAGGCCCTCGCGGTTGCGGAGGCAGTCGGCTACCCGGTGCTGGTGCGTCCGTCCTTCGTGCTTGGTGGGCGGGCGATGGAGATTGTTTACACCCCGGAGGATCTGCGCCGATACATCCGCACGGCGGTCAAAGCCAGCCCGGACCGTCCGGTCTTGGTGGACCGGTTCCTTGAGGACGCGACCGAGGTGGACGTGGACTGCTTGAGCGACGGGACGGACACGGTCATCGGTGGCGTGATGGAGCACATCGAAGAAGCCGGGGTTCACAGCGGCGACAGCGCCTGCGTCATTCCCAGCTTTTCCCTTTCGCCGGAGGTCCTGGAGCAACTCCGATCAGCGGCAAAGGCGATGGCCCGCGAACTCAAGGTCTGCGGATTGATGAACGTGCAGTTCGCGGTGAAGGACGGCGATGTCTACGTCCTCGAGGTCAACCCGCGCGCCTCGCGCACGGTGCCCTACGTGAGCAAGGCGACCGGCGTCCCGCTGGCCAAGCTTGCGGCCAAGGCGATGGCCGGCGGCACTCTGGCGGAGTTGGGCGTCAACGGCGAGGTCCTGCCCCGCCATTACGCCGTGAAGGAAGCGGTTTTCCCCTTCATCAAGTTCCCCGGGACGGACATCACCCTCGGTCCGGAGATGCGTTCGACAGGCGAGGTGATGGGGATCGACGCCGACCTCGGGCTGGCTTATGCGAAGGCCCAGATGTCGGCGCAGCCGGCGTTGCCGCTCAGCGGGAATGTCTTCATCAGCGTGAAGGACATGGACAAGGCCCACGTGGTGCCGATCGCCCGGGAGTTTGCCGAGGCCGGATTCACGCTGCACGCGACGAGAGGGACTCTTGATGTCCTGCGCGCGGCGGGGCTCCGCGCGACGCTGACCTACAAGCTTTCCGAGGGACGCCCGAACCTGCTCGACCTGATCAAGAACGGCGAGATGCAGTTCATCATCAACACGGCGCACGGGAAGACGCCGCGGCGTGACGAGGTGGCGATCCGCAGCGCGGCGGTGGCGCACCGCATCCCGATCATGACGACACTGCGCGGTGCGCGCATGAGCGCGCGGGCGGTCAGGGCGCTGCTTTCCGGCGGGGTTTCCGTTCGCTGCCTGCAGGAATACCAGCAGGAGGCTTGAGGGGCGCGTCCGGCTTCTCCCACGAGCGCAGGTCTAGAGCCCGCTGGGCCGCGTTGATTTCCGCCTGCTTCTTGCTCTGGCCGGGCCCGCGTCCGAGTTCGCGGCCCTCCCAGATGACGCGGCAAATGAATTCCTTCCGGTGGTCCGGGCCGGCCTCCGAGACGACCTCGTAGGCCGGGCTGGCCGGAGAGAGGGCTTGGAGAATCTCCTGCAGTTCGCCTTTGGGGTTGTGCTCGGAGGGCATGCGCGCGAGGGCGCCGAGTTCCTCGCCCGCCACGCGGAGGACGAACCGGCGGACGGTTTCAAGGTCGCTGTCGAGATACATGGCTCCGACAAGGGCTTCGAAGGCGTCGGCGAGTGTGGAGGCGCGGTCGCGCCCCTTGCTGGCCTCCTCGCCGCGTCCCAGCATGAGATAACGGCCGAGGTCGAGTTCCTGCGCGTGCTTCTTGAGTCCCTCCCGCGACACGATGCGGGAGCGGAGTTTGGTCAACTGGCCTTCGCTGAAGGTCGGGAAGAGCTTGAAGAGGTGGTGGGTGATGACGAGCTGGAGCACGGCATCGCCGAGGAACTCGAGCCGCTGGTTGTCGAAATGGAACGTCTTTCGCTCAAAGGACAGGCTCGGATGGGTCAGCGCCTCGGCCAGAAGCAGCGAGTTTCGGAACTTGTAGCCGATCCTCCTCTCCAGCGGGTTCGAATGGAGAGGGCCGGCCGCTTCGACGCGGGACGAAGGGGATGGTCTCATACGCCTCGCAGCCCGCCGAGGAGCAACTCGGCGTTCGACTTCGTCCGGTTCAAGTTCTTGACGAGCGTTTCCATGGCCTCGACGGCGGGTAGTTCGTTGAGTTGCTTGCGCAGCACCATGACGCGGGCCAGTTCGTCCGGGTGGTAGAGGTTCTCCTCCCGTCGCGTCGCAGATTTTGTCACATGGATTGCGGGGAAGACCCGCTGGTCGGCGATGGTGCGGTCGAGGTGGATCTCCATGTTTCCGGTGCCCTTGAACTCCTCGAAGATGAGGTCGTCCATGCGGCTCTGGGTCTCGACGAGCGCGGTGGCCACGATGGTGAGGCTGCCACCCTCCTCGGTGTTGCGGGCCGCCCCGAAAAAGCGCTTCGGCTTCATGAGCGCCTTGGCGTCCACGCCGCCCGACATGATCCGCCCCTTGCCCGGCTGCAGGTTGTTGTAGCCACGGGCGAGGCGGGTGATGCTGTCGAGCAGGATGACTACGTCCTGGCCGAGTTCCACGAGTCGCTTGGCCCGCTCGCTCACGAACTCGGCGAGTTCCGTGTGCCGCTGCGGGGACTCGTCAAAGGTCGAACTGTAGATGTCGGCGTCAATGGAGCGGCGCAGGTCGGTCACTTCCTCGGGCCGCTCATCCACAAGCAGGAGGATGAGGCGCACATCGGGGGCCGTCACACGGATGGCCTGCGCGAGCTGCTTCATGAGGATCGTTTTGCCCGTGCGGGGCGGTGCGACGATGAGGGCGCGCTGCCCCTTGCCCAAGGGGGCGATGAGATCGACCGCGCGCGCGCTGAGGCTCGGGTCACGCAGGGTCTCGAGGATGATGCGCTCCTGCGGGAAAAGGGGAGTCAGCTTGTCGAACGGAATGACCGGCTTCCAGTCCGCCGTCGGAATCCCCTCGATGGCGCTCACATCGGCGAGGGCGCAGTAGCGTTCTCGCTCGGCCGGGAGACGAAGCCAGCCCGTGAGCCGCAGTCCGCTCTGCAAGCCGAACTCGCGCATGATGCCGATCGACACGAACAGATCATCCGGACCGGCCGCAAAGTTGTAGCAAGGCCAGCGCAGCATGGCGTGGTCGCCCAGGTCCTCGACCATTCCTTCGACCCGGATTCGTGCTCCCGCCGCGGCCATGAAACGGACGAGGTCAAAGATCAAGTGGCGCTTGGTTCCATCAGGCCGCACGCGCAGCCGATAGCACTCCATCAGAGCCGTCAGACGGGCATGACCGAGCGACTGGATCTGGCCGATATCGAACTCTTGGTCGGCGAGTTTGGCGGGATCCTCCGGAAAGGCGGCACTCTCGGGAGGCGGCTGGGGAAGTGTTTGTTCCGCGGGCACGGTCATGGGAAAAGGAGTTCCAGGAGAAGATCCGCTTGGAGCTGCAGGGCGGCCATGTCGCCATCGTTCCAGACCACGTGGCTGGCCAAGCCCACCTTCTCTACGATCGGCCACTGGCTGGCAAGCATCGCCTGCATGGTGTCGGCATCGAGGCCCCGGGCACCCATGCGGGCCAATTGGGTCTGGAGGCTCGCCGCGACCACGATCGTGGCATCGAAGAAGCCCTCCGCGTTGGTTTCAAAGAGCAGGGGAATATCACAAATCAGGTCCTGACCGCGTGCACGGCAGTCGGCCGCGAGCGAACGCCATGCCGTGCGAACCCGAGGGTGGAGGATGCCCTCGAGACGCTGCCGTGCGGCCGTCGAGGCGAAGATGACGGGGCGCAGTTTTGCGCGGTCCACCCCGTGGCCCGGTGCAGCAAACTGAGCGCCGAACTCGGCCGCAACGGCAGAGATCACCTCCGCGTCGCGTGCGAGGAGGTCGTGGACACACCGATCGGCGTCGAAGCAGTGGAACGGTCGTCGCGAGGCCAGCACTTCCCGGAAGGTGGATTTCCCAGTGGCGATGCCGCCGGTGAGGCCGAGAATCATGTTTGATGGTGTGGGCTCAAGAAAGGCTGTGCCTTGTTCGCGCGCGGAACGGGCGAGCCCACGATCCGCCGCTTCCGTAGCCCCTTGTAGGGGCGGGACCGCTTGCCGTTATTTCTGACTGAATCCCTTGGGATTCACGCTGGGCTTACGCAGGTCAGAGGGCAGTCCCAAAGGCTCGACAATCTCCTCCTGGTCCATGTCCGACTCCGGCCGCAGCGGCTGCCCCGCGGCATCCATGAGGCGGGCGGTGACGAAAACGATGAGGTTGTTCTTGATCTTCTGATCCACCTCGGAACGGAAGAGAACGCCAGCGTAAGGAATGTCGCCGAGGACGGGCACCTTGTCGTTGACCTTCTGAACGTTTTCGCTGATCAAGCCGCCCAGAGCCACGGTCTGGCCGTCCCAAATGCTGACGTTCGTAGTGACCTTGCGCACGCTGAAGACGGGCTGGTTGATCGTGTTGGTGGTCAGGAGGGTGGGCTCGAAGGCGGCGGAAGCGTCAAACACGCCAAGCGGGTTCAGCGCCGTGCTGGCGAGCGTCGAGGCTGTCGTGCGGGCAGCCGCGGCAAAGATCGGGCTTCCATAGTTGATGAAGCCGTCGAAGTCCACCACCTCCGGGCTGAGGTTGAGATCGATGGTGTAGCCGTCGGGGCCGATCTGGGGTTCGACCTCCAAGGTGACACCCAGCTTGCGGGTTGTGAAGTCTTGCGGGAAGGCAGGTGTCACGATGACGTCGGAACCGGAGACCAGACTGCCGCCGATGACACTGACGCTCGTGCCGGTGTCCGTATTCTGCGGAACCTGCGGCGGCGCATACGTCTCGGGGTAGGGGAACTCGCGGCTGATGGTGATGGTCGCCTTCTGTCCGCTCTTGGTGGTCACCTTCGGAGCAGCCATCAGGTCGACACCCTTCTTCTGGTTCAGTGCGCGCATGACAACCTGGAACTGCGGGTTGGTGAACACGCCGGAGATGGAGAAGATGCCGGGGGCGGGGCTTCGTGAAGCGGTGGCCGCCGAGGCAGGGGATCCATTGGCCAGAAGGGTGTCCAAGCTGCGTCCTGAGAGGGCTTGGTCGCCTGTGCGAAGGCCGGAGGTAACCGAGTCGGTTCCTACAACGGTGCCGTCCGGTGCGACGAACGGCCACTGGGAACTGCCCTGTGAAATGGTCGATCCGCCGCTTCCGAAAACGGCATCCGAGCCGGGGATGGAGAAGGGGCCGAGAGCCCAGTCGAAACCGAGTTCCTTGAGGTTGTCTTGGGAGACCTCGACGAACTTGGCCTCGATTTCCACTTGGGTCGGCTGCTCGCCCATCGCGGCGTCCACCAGCGACTCGATCAGGTCGAGGTTGGCTGCGGTGTTGCGAACCACGAGTTTGCTGCTGCCGGGGATGAAGTTGGCGCTCGCTCCCGGAGGGAACTCCACGCCTTGAGCCTCGAGGAACTCGCGGGCGTTTGCCCTGACGCCAAGTCTTCCTGCGGTGGTAGTTCCCTCCGCGGCACCGGCGAAGGCGGTCGGTTCGCCGGTCGCGGCGGTTGCGGTGATGAAGCCCGGCGGCACCTTGAACTCGCGCTGCTCCAGAGTGTCAGTGGGCTCGGAGAGAGGCACGATGGAAACGGCGAAGGGCTCCACCTTGACCTTGAGCCCGGCCAGAGTGGCCACGTAACGGAGGGCCTCGTAAAGCGGGACGTTGCTCAGGTTGAGAGTGATGCGGCTGTCCGCGGTGGGGGCGGGGCCAGTCTCGGCCGCGGCGTCCAGCAGAGAGCCCTCTGCAGCGGGAGCGGGCGGCGGGGTGGACGGGAGCTTGAGGACGATGTTGATGCCGCGACGGTCGTCATCGGTCGTATCCAACTCGCGGCTGCGCTGCTGGAGGAAGGTAACAGCCTGGCGCACCGTGGCATCGCGGAAGTCAACGCGGGGAATGATGATGCGGTTGAGGCGCGCGATCATCATCTCGGTGCCGCGCTTCTCGTCCTGCAAGGCGGCGGAGTCCGTCGCGCGGGCCTCGACAAAGCGGCGTTTCGGGCGTTCCCATGCCTTGTCAACCTGCCAGAGCATGCGCGAGCGGGTCTCATTGTAGGCGCTGTCGTAGTAGCGCTGCTTGCCGACCTCAACCTGCTCCATTCCGCGGAAGGCCGCGGCGTTATACTTGTCGATCTGGAGAACCTGCTGGTAGCGCTTCTCCGCCATGTCATAGCGGCCGGAGTCGAAAAACCCGTTCGCTTCGTTGAGCAATTCCTGCACGCGCGTGCGGTCTTGGGCGAACTCCGGGGTGATGGTCTTGTTGAAATAGTCCGGCGACTCCAGCCTCGACAGGAACATGGCTGCGGGCCTGTAGCTGGGGTTGTAACGGGGTTCCAGAACCTCGCGTGCGACGGATTCCGCCTTGGCGTATTGGCCCTCGCTGACGAGGTATTCCGCGTAGGAAACGGCGGTGGAGGAAAACCGGGCCAGGGCACGCGAGTGCAGGCTGCCGGCGGCTTTGCCGTCCGGCGCAAGGTCAACGGCCTCCTTGTAGGCAAGATAAGCGGCTTCGATGTTGTTGTTTCGCAGGGCGGTGTCACCGCGCCGCATGGCTTCCTCAGCCAGGATGATGTTCTCCTGGCGGCGAGTCAGTTCCCTTTCGGCCGTGGACTCGGCACCGCCGACGAACTGCCCTGTCCCGGCGGCCATGACGACGGGGGCGTTGAGGAGGAGAGTGAGGAGGATGGCTGGAAGGGGACGCATCACTTATTTGGGAAGAGGTGGCTCGTAGGAGGAGTAGCTGGCTTCGGGCGCCGCCTCATCCATGGCGATGTCCTCCGGCTCGAGCAGAGTCTGGGCGGCGGCCAAGGCTTGTCCGGCGGGGTCCATCAAGGTTGCGGTGACAAAGATGATGAGGTTGCGCTTGATGTGCTGGTCGGCCTGCGAGCGGAACAGGGTTCCCGCGTAGGGGATGTCTCCAAGGATCGGAGTCTTGTCGTTCACCTTCTGCACGTCTTCGCGGATCAACCCGCCCAGAGCCACTGTCTGGCCGTCGTAGATGCTGACCGAGGTCTCGACCTTGCGTTGGACGAAGACCGGGTAGTCGATGCGGTTTTCCGTGACGACGACGCCACGCTGCTGGATCGGGGATCCGTAATTGATGAAGCCCTCGAACTCCACGACCTCGGGCAGGAGGCGGAGATCGATGGTGTAGTTGTCGGCACCGACGGTCGGCTCAACGACGAGACGCACTCCGGTGGGCGTCATCTTGAAGGACTCAGGCGTGGCGGGTGTGATCGGCTGCGTGCCGCTGCCGGTGCTCTGGGGAATCTGCGGCGGGCTGTAGACCTCGGGATAACGGAACTCCCGAGTGATCTCGATCGTGGCTTGGGTGCCGCTCTTGGTGGTCACCTTGGGGGCTGAGAGGACATCGACGCCCTGCTTCTGGTTGATCGCGCGCAGGACGACCTGAAATTGGGGATCGCTGAAGACACCGGCAAGGGCGAGCACACCGGCAGCCGGGCCGCCCGCGGTGGGGAAGAGCAGCGCGTCGAGGGCGTTGCCGGTGATGGCGGTTGAGCCGCTGCGATTGCCGGCCGTGACGGAATTCACACCGACGGGAACTTCCGAGCCCGGGAAGAGGAAGGGCAGGCCTGTCGCTCCTGCACCGGATTGATTCCCGGTGTTGCCGCCGCCGCCGTAAATGCCGGAGTTGCCGAACTCGAACTGCCCGAGCATCCAGTCGAAACCAAGCTCCTTGAGGTTGTTCTGGGAGATTTCGATGAACTTCGACTCGATCTCGACCTGTGAGGGCACGGCTCCGGTCGAGTTCTCCACGAGCGCATCGACAAGGTCGAGGTTCTCTTGGGTGTTGCGGACGATGAGGCGGCTGCTGCTGGCCAGAAAGTTGGCGCTGGCCCCCGGGGGGAATTGCACGCCCTGCGATTCCAGGAAGTCCTTGGCCCGGCTTTGCCCGGCAACACCAGTTCCGGTGTCCGCGGCCGCACCGCCACCGCCTCCGGAGGGCAGGTTCGTGATGAAGCCGGGGGGCACGCGGTATTCCTTGGTGAGAAGAGTGTCCGTCGCCTCGGAGGTCGGGACGATGAGAACGGCGTAAGGCTCGACCTTGATCTTGAGGTTGGCCAGGCGCGTGATGTAGTCGAGGGCCTCCCGGAGCGGGATGTTCGACAGGTCGATGGTGATGGTCTGCGAGGCGGCGGCCTGGTCGAGCTTGAGCACGATGTTCACGCCGCGGTTGCCGAGGTCGGAAGCATCGGTGTCGAGCTCGGCCGAGCGCTGGCGCAGGAACTCCACTGCTTCGCGCACCGTGGCGTCGGTGAAGCTGATGCGGGGAATGATGATGTCGTCGAGTTTGCGGTTGACGGATTGCGTGCCTCGGGTGGTGAGGACGGGTTGCTCGATGACGGCGGCCGGGCCCAGATCCTGACGCCTGACCGGGGTTTCCCAAGCCTTGTCCACCTCGGTGATCATGGCCGCGCGGGTGTGGTTGTAGGCGGCGTCGGCCACGCGGGAGCGGGCGTTGTTGACCTGCTCCATTCCGCGGCGGGCGGCGACATTGTAGCGATCGAGGCGCAGCACCGCCTCGTATTTGGCGAACGCCTCGTCGAAACGTGCGGAGTCGTAGAGGCCTTGGGCTTCGACGAGGAGGGACTTCACTTCCTCGACCTTCGACACGAACCCCGGGGTCACGGTCTTGTTGAAGTAGTCGGGGGCTTCGAGCCGGGCCAGCAAGCGCTGGGCGGGCTTGTAGTTCGGGTTGTATTCGAGAAGTTTCTGGACGGTGGTCTTGGCGTCCTCCCAGCGTCCCTCGGCGATGCGCTGTTCGGCGAGGCCCATGCATGCGTTGCTGAATCCATCCATCGCGGTCGCGTAGAGTTCGCGGACCTGCGGTGCGTTGGGCAGGGCATCGACGGCGGCTTTGTATTGCGCGTAGGCGGTTTCGTAGTCGCGCTCCATGAGGGCAACGGAACCCCGCTTCATGGCCTGGGGAGCGTATTCCTCGGCGAGCTTCATGCGCTTCGCGATCTCGAACTCGGCCTGGGCCTCGACGCCGCCAACTACGGCTTCGCCGCCGGAGGATCCGGCGAGCGCGGTGGTGGCGGTGGCGAGCAGCAGGAGGCCCGCGATGAGAGGGTGCCGGGAGTGGCGGTTTTGCATCATCTCGGCGGATGCCGTAAGTCTGGCGGGGTTCACGGTTTGGTCAGCTTGTTTTGCGGCCGGTTCACAGGAGCGGGACTGTGAGACGCTGGCCAGGTGTGGCCGAATCTTCAATTAGCGCGCCATCCGGCCCGGCGTCAATGAGTTTGTAGGTGCGGCCTTCCGCTCCGCCGAGGGGAAACGTCTTGCCTTTGTCAACACGCACGTCCTCACCGGTGATGAGGTTGTTGAGGATCGCGTAGGAATACGGGGAGTCCACTTCCTTCTCCGCCACGAGAATGATCTCATCGCCGGTCTTCACGTCGCGCACCGTCAACTCGGAGGCGTCGACTTTCGCGCCGACGGCATTGGTGGCGGCCTTGGACTCGGCCTTGACAATCTTGAGGTCCGTTCCGGCGATCTGGTCGCCGACCTTGAGGAACTGCGTGGGCTGGCTGTAGTCCTTGGTGTTGATGGAAAAGTCCGTGCTGTCGGTGAACGCTTCGCCAGGGCCGACGCTCGGGGCGCCCATGAACTTGATGCGGAACGGGATCTTCTCGTAGGACTTCAGACGGAGCTTCGTCCAAAGCGGGGGCTTCGAGGCCGGATCGCGGGGGCTGGTTCCACCGGTGAACTCCTCGATGTTGCTGAAGCCATCGTTGTCCGCGTCGCGCTGGGGCAGGGATTTGTCGGTGTAGTCGAGTTTGTGTTCGATGATCCAGGCGTTGGGAATGCCTTCGTGCAGGTCGTTCTCGCTCTCGAGGATGTCCACGATCTGGCCGTCGCGAAGGACGTAGATGCGGCTGACGAAGAGCGAGGAGTCCGCCTCACCCCAGACGTGCTTGTGCGGTGCCGCGAGCTTCGCTGCGTCCTTGGCCAGGACATCGAGGGTGGTGTCTCGCTCGAAGGCCGCGCCATTCGCAGCCGGCGTCACCGGCGGGTATTCCGACTGAATCCCGGAGTAACCCATGAAGGCGAAGGCGGCGGCGCCCGCGAGGGCGAGGCCTGCGACGAGGAGAGCGATGCGGTCGTAGTTTGCTTTGATGTAGTCCATGGCTACTTGGCCGCCCCCGCGGATCCGGAGATCGCGGCGAGGCGCATGGTCACGTTGAGCATTTCCTGGCCGAAGATGACGGGGATGGCAGGCTCGCCGCCCGTCCCATCCGCCGCGGGGGCAGGAGTGGCCTCGGGAGCAGCTTTGGTTGGTGCCACGGGTTGTTCGTTGGCGACCGAGAGGAGCCGGAGGAAAACCATCGGCTCGCTGGTCGTCAGCGCGGCCATGGCGTCACGGAAAGCCGCCTGGTCGGAGACAAACGAAATGTCGAAAGGTGCGAGCGAGAGATTCATCCCCCCACCCGCGGCCTTGTCACCTGCGGGCTGACCATCCTTCTTGCCGGCTCCTCCGCCGGGAAGCTCGGACGGCAGTTTGGGCCGAGTGACCCCGACGATGGCTTTCACGCCGGACGAGATGAGCATTGAAACGGAGCGCTCTATGGAGTTCAGCTGTTGTCCGAGGAGAGGGGCGGCATCCGGGGACGGCGGCTGTGTGCGGTAATCGTCGAAGCCTAGGTAGAATCCGTCGGGCAGTTGCACGCCCGCGGTGGCGGCGGCTGCCGCGGTGGCCGCAACCTTCTTGCTCAGTTCGTCCTGGAACTGCTCGGGTGTGAGGGGCTTCACCGGTTCGCTCTGGCTGGCAATGGTGTCGGAGAGCTTCTTGAGTGTGGATTCGGCGGCCTCCAGATCAGCTTGGGCCGCGGCGCGATTCGCATCGTTCGGGAACGGCTTGGATGACTGGAGCCGGTTGAGCGTCCCGGTGTGGGTCGCATAAAGCTCGGTCTGCTCGGTGAGCGCAGCGCTCTGGGTCGAAACGACGTAGAGCCCGGCTCCGCCGAGCACGACGGTTGCGGCGATCAACCCGGAGAGGAAGGGATTTTGTCGGAACCAGTCCATCAGAGGGGGATCGGCCGCTTGAGCGGCAGCAGGAGTTTGTAGTTGTAGGCCCAGGCATCGCCGCTTTGGCTGGCGCGGATCTGGATCACCGCGTCCTTGTTGCCTTCGTTGACATCGAAAAACTCGGACTTCGCCAGCGCATCGACGAACGCACTGACAACGGCCGGGCCATCCGGGTTTTCGAGGTAGAGCCCTTCGACGATGAGGCCGGTGACTTCGTTCTTTTTTCCGCCGCCGGCTGGTGCGCCGGCGGGCGGGGCGGCGGGTGTCGCCGTGCCGGCGACCGGCGCGGCGCCGAAGCCCGGAACCTCGGGGGAGGGGGAGAGTGCGGTGACCCAGACGAACTTGTCGGGCAGGCGCTGGTTGAGGTCATGGACCAACTCGGACCAAGCAACACGGAGCAACGGGGCCGCGGCGAGATCCTGCGCCTGCGCGAGCAGGTCGGTGCGCTTTTTCTGGAGGGCTTTGATCTCGCCGTCGAGTTGCTGCAGGGGGGCGATTTTGGCCTCGATCTCCGCGTTGATCGCGGCCACGCGGGCCGCGGCTTGATGGTAATAGAGAGCGGTGAGGCCAATCGCGGCCAGAATGGCCACCGCCGCCGCGACGAGGAAGGGGCGGCGGCGCTGGTCCGCGCGGGCGGCCTCGAGGGTCGGGGACTTGAGGGAGACCTCGAGAGGGCAGTCCGGAATGATGCGCCGCAGGGCCAAGCCGGCGCATTCGCCGAGCGTGTGGGCTGTCTTGGCCAGCTTGTCCTGCTCGACATGCGGGCCGACCGCGATGCGCCGCAGCGGATTGAAGAACTCGATGGGGAGCGAGAGCTTCTCGTTGAAGAATTCGAGGGTGTAGGGCAGCGAGACGCCACCGCCGGCAAGGTAGGCGCGCATCGGTGCCGAGCCTTTCTGGCTCGTCCGGTAGAAGGTCACCGATCGTGTGATCTCGTTGTGGATGCGGGTCATCACGGTGCGGGCGATCTTGCCCATCTCCGCGATTTCCTCGGTCTTGGCGCCGGCGTAATTGCCCGGTGGAGGGATCAGGCCTTCGCTGCGCTTGAAGTTCTCCACCTCGGGGAACGAGCGCGAGTCGAAGCGCTTGTGCAGGGCCGCGGTGATGGAACTGCCGCCGATCGGCAGCGTGCGCATGAACAGCTCGTCTCCTTCGATGAAAAGGAGATTGGTGGCGCGTGCGCCGATGTCGATGAGGAGTGAGCAGCCCTGCAGGTCGGGGTAGTTGAAGCGGAAGGCGTTGTAGAGGGCGGAGGGAGAGGTTTCGATCAGGTCCGGAGCGAGCTTCGCCCCCTGCATGGCGTCCACCGCGCCCTCGAGTTGCTCGATCTTGGTGGCGAGAATGAGCGCGTGCAGGGTGTCCGGTTCCTTTTCGGGAAGCACTTGGAAGGTCCATGCCACCTCCTCGATCGGGTAGGGGACGTTCTGCTGGGCCTCGAAAAACAACACCTGGTCAACCTTGTCCGGCTCGACCTTGGGAATCTTGACGAACCGCGCGAAAACCCCCTGCGAGGGGATGGCGCATGCGACCTGGCCGTGCTTCCAACCGGCATGGGTGCGGAGTTCATTGAGTGCGACCCGCAGCTGTCCGGTCCGGGTCGCGTCGGCGACAGGATCGGGAACAAGGTCCGCCTGGCCGAACGATTGCAGCGTTATGGCGCCGTCGGCCGTGCCCTCGAAGACGGCCAGCGTCACCGTCTGCATGCCGAGGTTGACGGCGGCGACGCGGGTTGCGGATTTGGCCATGGGAAAGCGGGAGCGGTGGGGAGGGTGGCGTAGCGGACCGGCTTACATCCCGGCTGGCCGGGATTTGATCGCTTCGTAGTAGTCCCAGACCAGCGGGGCGAACGGCGTTTCGTTCTTGTTCAAGACATAGCCACCCATCTGCTGGAACGAAGTCCACCATTGCCCCTTGCCCTTCCAGCTCGCCTCGGCGACGAGTTGGCCCTGCGCGGTGATGGTGACGCCGACATCGACGACAGCCGCGTCCACCGTGGTGGGGATCTTGCCGCTGAAGAAGCGTTCGAGCGAGCGCGGGCTCACAAACATGACCGAGTTCAGCCCCTTCTGCTGCGGGATGGCCACGTGGGTGACCGAACCGGTGAGCAGCGTGCCCTTCGGGTTCTCGCGGCTCTCGTTCTTGAGCAGGATGTAGTAGTTGAAGGTGAGTTCATCGAGGAACTCGGGCGTGCGGGCCCGCGGTTGCCAGTCGAAATTGACCTCGACCTCGAGGAAGTTCTTGTTCTTCGGCACGCGCTTGTTCTTCGGGCCGAAGTTTATGGAATACTCCGGCGTGGTGACGAAAGAGGGGGTGATCGCGGTGATCTTGAAGTCGGTGTTCGGCTGCTGCGCGATTACGTTTGCGGAGGCGGCGGCCAAGACGGCGAGGCAGAGGGCAACGGTCGTTTGTTTCATGACGGGGAACTTGCTGATGTGGAGCTTTATAGCTGCTGCGCGCGTTGAATCGAGAAAATCCTCTTCCCTACTTGGCGCCGACCCCGAAGAGGACCACGGGGACCGTGCGCAGGAGAATTCCGAAGTCCATGCCGAGCGACCAGTTGTCGATGTATTCGACATCGAGACGCACCCAGTCATTGAAGTCGGTGACGTTGTTGCGGCCCTGGATCTGCCAGAGGCAGGTGAGGCCGGGCTTCATGCTCAGGCGACGGCGGTGTGCCGTGAGCTCGAAGTTGTCGACTTCGTAGAGTGGCAGCGGGCGCGGGCCGACCAGGCTCATGTCGCCGAGGAGGACGTTCACGAGTTGTGGGAGTTCGTCCAGGCTCGTGCGGCGCAGCCAGCGGCCGAATGCCGTGACCCGCGGGTCGTTCTCGACCTTGAACACCGGACCGCTCATCTGGTTGAAGGCCCGCAGTTCCTCGCGCCGCATCTCCGCGTCGCTGTGCATCGAGCGGAACTTGAACATGGTGAAAGGCCTCCCGTGGCGGCCGGCCCGCTGCTGGCGGAAGATGGCCGGGCCCGGCGACGTGACCTTGATGCCGATCGCCACAGCGAGGAAGAGAGGGGAGAGCAAGAGCAAGCCGAGTGCCGCGCCGACGCGGTCCATCACGGCCTTGACCAGCAGCGCCCATGAAAGGTCGGGCGTCACGCGGAACACGAGCATGGGCGTGGCGCCCAGCGAGTCGTAGGTCGGACGGGCAATCGAGGCTCGGACGAAGTCGGCAGCGAGCCAAGCCTCGACGCCCTCGGTTTCGCACGCGGTGATCGCGCCCTGCAAGCCGTGCGAACTGTGCGAGTCGAACGCGAGCAGCACGCGCCCTACGCTGTGCCGGTGCATGGCGGAAACAAGGTCCTCCACGGGCTGGCGGTGCAGGTCCACGCGCTCGGCCACGTTGAGTTCCAGCTTCTGGCTGGGGGAGAGCGAGTTCATCAAGTCCTCCATCTTCGCCGGGTCGCCCGCGAGGAGAACCGTTTCGCCGTGGCCGCCGCGCCGTAGTCGCCGCAGGTAAAGATGCCGGTAAACCGACTCGCGCAGCAGCAGGCCGACGGGAGCCAGCAGGATGAAGAGGACGAAGACCGACCGGCTCGGGATCGACAGACGGAGGAAGATGACGCACGCGCCCAAGATCAGGGCGACCCAGAATCCCGCGTAGGCGATCTGCTGGAGGGAGCGGCGGAGCGTTTTCTCGAGCGGGTATTGGTAGAAGCCCTGCATCTCGAGAAGCAGCGGCGCGAAGAGCACCACGACGATGAACATCCATGTGAACGCCTCCAACGGCGGGATGTCCGGCAGGACGTCGAAGTCGATCACCCGGTAGGACCTCAGCGCGTAGCAAACGTAGAGGATGGCCGCGAGGATGATCGCGTCGGCCACTTGATTGAACTGCAGCGAGAGCTCCTGTCGGCGCGAAATCATGGAAAAGGCATTGGCGGCAACGGCGGCCGGCCGATACATATCGGTTATCCGGCCATGCCCAAAAAGCAAAAGATATCCCCGCGCGGGCGACCTCTGGTGGTTGCGACAGTCCACACGGAAGCGGGGTGGCGCGCCGCGCGTTCGGCCCGCACGGCCGGGGGTGACTGGCTCGAGCTTCGCCTCGACTGCCTCGCGCCGCTGCGCGTGCTGCAACTGCGCGACGTTGCAGCCCTGCCCCGGCCGGTCCTACTTACCGCCCGCCATCCGCTCGAGGGCGGTGTCGGGGGGCTCTCCCTTGCGCAGCGGACGGCCATGGTGACTCCGTTGCTGCCCGCGGCCGCGGCGGTGGATGTGGAGCTGCGGTCTGCCCGCGCGATGGCCCCGGTGCTCAAGGAGGCTTCTCGTGGTGGCGCGGCGGTGGTTCTCTCGCACCACGATTTCCGAGGCACGCCACGGCTGCCCGTCCTGCGGGCCAAGGTGCGGGCGGCCGTTGCGGCGGGCGCGGACATCGCGAAAATCGCGACCACGCTGCGGACCCCGGCGGACCTCGCTGTCCTGCTCCAACTCCTCGCCATGCCGTCCGCGGTGCCCATGGCTGTTATGGGAATGGGGCCGCTTGGACGCGCCGCGCGCCCCTTGCTCGCCATCGCGGGCTCGATCCTCAACTATGGATATCTCGACCGACCGCAGGTTGCCGGCCAGATTGCCGCGGCGCGTTTGCGGGCGGTGATCGACGAACTGAGCTCATGAAAGAACTGATCGCAGAGGTTAATGCCGGGGCGGAACTGTCCGCCGACCGCATTGGTGAAGCCGCGGCCGCGCTTTTGTCCGGCGCGGTCGCCGACGAGGAGAAGGCGGATTTTCTAGAAGCGCTCCATCGTCGGGGCGAAACACCCGCCGAGGTCACGGCATTCGCGCGGGAGTTTCTCGGACGGGCCGAGCCATTTCCCGTGCCTGCGGGCATCGGTCCGGTCCTCGACGTCTGCGGGACCGGCGGCGACCGGTTGGGACTGTTCAATGTCTCAACCACCGTCATGTTCGTGGCCGCCGGAGCCGGCGCGCGGCTGGTCAAGCACGGCAACCGCGGCATCACGTCAAAGAGCGGCGGGGCCGACGTGCTCGAGGCGCTGGGAGTTCCCATCGAGGCGCCGGCCGAGCGGTTGCAAGCAATGCTTGCCGAATGCGGCGCCGTGTTTCTCTTCGCACCGCGTTTTCATCCCGCGTTCAAGGCGGTCGTGGCGGCCCGGAAAATCCTCGCCGCCCGCGGAAGCGCCTCGGTTTTCAACATGCTGGGCCCGCTCCTCAACCCGGCCCGGCCGGAGTTCCAGCTCGCGGGAGTGTTCAGCCCGCAACTCGTCCCCCTTTATGCCTCCGTGCTGCCCGATCTCGGGAGGAAGCGTGCGTGGATCGTCCACGGCCGCACGGATGCCGGTGGCGTCATGGACGAGATCTCGACGCTCGGTCCGACCACGGTGGCGGACACCGGTGGCGGGGGACGCGAATTCCAGCCGTCCGACTTCGGCCTGCCACCGGCCCAGCTGGAGGAGCTGCGTGGTGGGGATGCTTCCGAGAATGCGGCCATCCTCATCTCCATTCTAGACGGTGCCGACGGACCGGCGCGCGACATCGTGGTGGTCAACGCAGCGGCCGCCATCGTGGTGTGCGGTCTCGCGGCGGACTTCGACGAGGGAATGCAGCGTGCGCGCGAGTCGATTGAATCCGGGCGTGCGCGCGGCGTGCTCGAGGCTCTGCGCGGTGCCTAGTCTTGCTGCGGCCCGGCAAGGGCCGCGTTCATGATCTTCACCCAGATGGGAAGCGCGAGCGTCGCGCCGTAGCCGCGGTCTATGATCTGGCGCGGTTGGTCGAAGCCGACCCACACTCCGCAGGTTGTCTGGTCATCGAAGCCGATGAACCAGGCATCGCGGTAATCGTTCGTGGTTCCCGTCTTCCCCGCGGCGCGCCCGAGATAACCGAGTGCCGCGGCAGCGGCTCCGGTGCCGCGGCTCATCGCCTCGGCGAGCACAGCCGAGGTCGTGCGGGCCGCGCCGGCGGGGAGGATGCGATGGCGCGCCGGCGGCTTGCGGCGGTAGAGCACGCGCCCCTGCGGGTCGAGGATGCGATCGAGAACGTGGGGCGTCGGGGCGATCCCGTCGTTGGCAAGCGCGGCGTAGGCGGTGGTCAGCGCCCGCAGCGTCCCGCTGAACGAACCGAGAAAGATGGAGGGATAGCGCGGCGCGTCGCTGGTCAACTGGGCTGCGAGGATCACCTCACGCACGCGGTCGATACCCGCCATGGTGCCGATGCGCACACTCATCGTGTTGCGCGAGAGGATGAGGCCGTCCCGCGCCGGCAGCATGCCGCGGTATGTGTCGTCGCTGTTCGAGGGGTCGTAGCGCCCGAATGATTTCGGCAGTTCGCCCGGGGCGATGCGGTTGTCGCTGACCGGCGTGTCCGGGTCCAACCCGCCGGCGAACGCGACCGCGTAGACGAACGGCTTGACCGCGGAGCCGACCTGCCGCTCGGCGAAGTAGGCGCGGTTATACTTGCTCGATGCGTAGTCGCGTCCGCCCACCAGCACCCGCACGCCGCCCGACTCGTTGTCCACCGCCATGGCGGCGGCCTGCAGGTAGGGCGTGCCTTCGCGGCTCTGCGGATTGACCGGCCCGGAATCCGCACGCCGTGGGTGCGCGTAACCGGGCCTCGCCTCGACCGCCTGCAATTGTTCCTCGACCGCGGCTACCGCGGCGCGCTGCATGTCGAGGTCGAGTGTGGTGAAGATCTTGAGCCCCGCGGCATCGATGACGTCCTGCGGCAGGATGCGCTCCAAGTCCCGCCAGAGCATCTCCATCGCCCAATCTTCCTGCGGCGGCGGTGGCCTTTCCGCGGCGAGCATGAGCGGCTCCGACTGCGCCGCCTCGCGCTGCCCGGCCGAGATGAACCCCTGCGTCTCCATCTGCTGGAGCGTCAGGTTGCGCTGGGCCAGCGCGCCGTCCGGATCGCGGAAGGGTGACAGGCGGTTCGGGCTCCGGATGATGCCCGCGAGCAGCGCTGACTCCGAGAGTGTGAGGTCCGCGGCAGGCTTGCGGAAGTAGGCCTGGCTTGCCGTCTCGATGCCGAACAGGCCCGCACCGAAATAGATGCGGTTCATGTAGTGGGTGAGCAGTTCCTCCTTCGTGAAGACCATTTCCATCCGCAGGGCGAGGGCCGCCTCGAGGATCTTGCGGTGGATGTTCTGGCCGCCGAGCGGGAAACTGTTGCGCGCCAATTGCTGGGTGAGCGTGCTGCCGCCCTGCCGGATCCCTCCCGCGGCGAGGTTGCTGGCCAGCGCGCGCGCGATGCCGATCGGATCGACGCCGAAGTGGTGGAAGAAACGCGAGTCCTCGCGGGCAACGACTGCACTGACGAACCACGGGCTGATTTCCGAGAACGGCACCGTGCGGCGGTGCTCCCCGGCCAAACGGGTGTAAACGCGGCCGTGCCGGTCCAGGACCAGCGAGCTTTCCGGTATGCGGCCGACCATCTGCAGATCGAACGTCCAGGCCCACGCGGCATAGAACGCCGCGACCAGTCCCCACAGCAGCAGGCATGCGAGAATGAGCCGTCCGAGGCGGCGCGTCCGCTGGCGACGCACACGGCGCTTCTTCGCGCGGGGGCGGAGGAGCTTGATGCGGTGTGCGGGCGGATGTCGTCGCGCGTGCTGTTTTCGGGCCATGCGGGGCAGACGGCGGAGACTGTATCAGCATCCGGCGGGGCGTCCGCCGAAAAATGCGCTTCCCCCACGCGGCACCGGACGATCATCCTCGACACGTCATGAATGCAAACCTTCTCCAGAAATCTTCGGGGTGGACCATGTTCGAGGGCATCCTGCTGCTCATCCTCGGCGCGATCGCGATCGTTTTCCCGCTCGTTGCCACCGTCGCCGTGGAGCAGGTTTTCGCCGCGCTGCTTCTCATCGCCGGCGGCTATGCCCTGGCCGCAGCGATCGGCCGAAAGGGGAAGGGGATGCCCCATCGCATCGTCTCCGGCCTGTGGGCCGTGATGACCCTGGCGACCGGGTTGCTTCTCGTGTTCAAAGTCGTTGCCGGGATCCTCGCCCTCACGATGCTGCTGGCCGCCTACTTCGCCGCGCAGGGCATCGTCACCATCATCGGCGCCTTCCGTTTCCCCGGCACCAGCGCGATGTGGATGATGATCCTCAGCGGCATCGTCTCCCTCGTGCTCTCGTGGATGGTCTTCAGCGGGTTTCCCGGTTCCGCGGCGTGGCTCCTCGGCCTGCTGTTCGGCATCAACCTGATCTTCACGGGAGCCTTCTTCATTTCCATGTCCATGGCGCTGCGTGGCCGCGAGGCGTAGCTTGCGACGCGATTGCCCTTGCGGGGCCGCGGTCCATGCCGGACCGTTCGCGGCGTGAGGTGGTCATTCCAACTGGCGCGCATCGCGGGCATCGACGTCCGCGTGCACGTCACTTTCTTTCTGCTGCTGGCTTGGTTCGCCTGGGCCTACTACTCCGAGGGTGGGTGGGGGGCGATGGTGGTGGGGTTGAGTTTCATCATCCTGCTCTTCGTGTGCGTGGTGCTGCACGAATTCGGCCATGCCCTCGCGGCGCGGGCCTACGGAATCCGCACCCCGGACATCACGCTTCTGCCCATCGGCGGGGTGGCTCGCCTCGAACGGATGCCGGAGAAGCCTTGGCAGGAGTTCGTGGTCGCGATCGCAGGGCCCGCCGTCAATGTCGTCATTGCCCTCGGGCTCTACGTTGTGCTCGGCCGGTTCATCTCTGCGGCGGACATGGCCGACGTGGGCGGCGGCGGCGGCAACCTCCTCTCGAAGCTCCTAGCCATCAACGTCATCTTGGTCGCCTTCAATTTGCTGCCGGCTTTTCCGATGGACGGCGGCCGCATCCTGCGCGCGCTGCTCTCCACCCGCCTCAAGCGCGGCCAGGCCACACGTATCGCCGCGGGGGTCGGTCAGGCGATGGCGGTCATCTTCGGGCTGCTCGGCCTCTTCGGGAATCCGATGCTGCTCTTCATCGCGGTCTTCGTCTTCTTCGGCGCGCAACAGGAGGCGGCCTACGCCACGGCGAAGGAGCATGCGGAGGAGACGCGGGTCAGCGAGGTGATGGAGCCGATGCCGCCCCTCCTGCATCCCGGAATGACCGTGCTCGAAGCCGTCCGCTCCGCCATGCGTGACAGCCGTCCAGTTTATCCCGTCGTTGATGCCGATCTGCGCCTCACCGGACTTGTTCCGGCGGTTTCTCTCGCCCAGGCGCTCGATGCCGGCAGCGTGTCGCTCGGGCTGCGCACCTTGATGGTGCCCGCCGCTCCCACGCTCCTTTCGGACGCATCGCTCGCGCAGGCGTGGGCTGCTTGCGCCGCGGCTCCGTGGCCAGCCGTCCCCGTTGTCAACCGCACCGGGCAACTCGTCGGCATGGTCGGCCGCGAGCGGTTGGCCGCCGCGCTCGGTGGTGCAGGCTGATTAGCATTGCATCGGCGCCTGCGTTATATTAGTTTTCCTAATGAGCCCCCTTCAGGTCCGCGAAGTCGCGACCGGGGGGCTTGTCCCTATAACATGATCTCCGGATTCCCTGAACTCACCGCGGCCGAGGCCGCATCCCTCATCAAGACCGACGAAGTCATCGGCTTCGGCGGTTTCACCCCCGCCGGATCGCCCAAGGCGGTCTCGCGCGAAATCGCCCAGCGGGCGGTTGTCGAACACGAGGCCGGCCGGCCGTTCTCCATCGGAGTGATCACGGGGGCGAGCACCGGCCCGTCCCTCGACGGCGTGCTGGCCAAGAGCGACGCGGTCAAGTTCCGCACCCCCTACCAGAGCGACCCCGAGCTCCGCAAACGCATCAACACCGGCCGCACGCAGTTCTTCGACATGCACCTCTCGCAGTTGCCGCAGGCGGTGCGCTACGGGTTCCTCGGGCCCATGGACTGGGCCATCGTCGAGGTCTGCGACGTGAAGCCGAACGGCGAAGTCACGCTGACCAGCAGCGTGGGCGCGTCGCCCACCTTCCTGCACCAAGCCAAGCGCGTCATCCTCGAATGGAACAGCCGCCATCCCGCGGCCTTGCGCGGATTCCACGACCTCTACGAACCGGAGGACCCTCCCACGCGCACGCACATACCCATTTACCACCCGTCCGACCGCATCGGCACCGAGACCGTGATGATCGACCCCGCCAAGATCGCCGGCATCGTGCGCACCGATCTCGACGACGAGGTCTCCGGCTTCGACGAGCCGAACGAGGTGACGCGAATGATCGGCGAGAACGTGGCCGACTTCCTCGCCGGCGAAATCCGGGCCGGGCGCATCAGCCGCGACTTCCTTCCCATCCAGAGCGGCGTGGGCAACATCGCCAACGCCGTCCTCTTCGCCATGGGCAGCAACGCCGAGATCCCCGCCTTCCGCATGTATACCGAAGTCATCCAGGACTCGGTCATCCAACTGATGCGCGACGGCCGAATCCTGTTCGCCAGCGGGTCCTCGCTCACCATCAGCAACGAGGTGATGCGCGACCTCTACCGTGATCTCGAGCAGTTCCGCGGCCGCATTCTGCTGCGCCCGCAGGAGATCTCGAACAATCCCGAGGTCGTGCGGCGGCTCGGCATCATCTCGATCAACACCGCGCTGGAACTCGACCTCTACGGCAACGTGAACAGCACGCACGTGATGGGACGGCAGATGATGAACGGCATCGGCGGCTCGGGCGACTTCACCCGCAACGCCTACATCTCGATCTTCACGTGTCCGTCCTCGGTCAAGGGCGGCAAGATCAGCCCCATTGTTCCCATGGTCTCCCACCTCGACCACAGCGAGCACAGCGTCCAGGTCATCGTGACCGAGCACGGCGTGGCCGACCTGCGCGGCAAATCACCGCAGGAGCGCGCCCGCCTCATCATCGAGCACTGCGCGCACCCCGACTACCGTCCGATGCTGCGCGAATACCTGCGCCTCGGCGGCGAGACGCACACGCCGCAGACGTTCGACAACGCTTATGCCCTCCACCGCGCCTTCCTCGCGGACGGCGACATGCGCCGGGCCGTGATGGTTGGTTCTTGAAAGCGCCCCCGCCTTTTGTTTGTCAGGCGCCGCCGCCATGACATAGGCTCTGCCGGTTTTCCAGAAAGCCACCATGTCCGACCCAAACTCAGCAAGTCTCACAATCGGCGGCAAAACCATCGCCCTTCCCGTCATCACCGGCACCGAGGGCGAGACCGCGCTCGACGTGCGCACCCTGCGCGACCAGACCGGTCACATCACTTTCGACGAAGGCTACGCGAACACCGGTTCGTGCCGCAGCGATGTCACTTTCATCGACGGCGAGAAGGGCATCCTGCGCCACCGCGGTTATCCCATCGAGGAACTGGCCAAGGAGTCGATCTTCCTCGAGACCGCCTACCTCGTCATCTACGGCGAACTCCCGGGGGCGAAGCAACTCGCCAAGTTCCGTGGGCGCATCGCGTCGAGTGCCTCCGTCCACGAGGGCATGCGGCATTTCTTCGAGGGCTTCCCGCACAGCTCGCATCCCATGGCCATCCTGGCGGCCATGCTCAACTCCCTCGGCTGCTACTACCCCGAGATGACGACGCACAAGCGCGAGCTCGACCTCGAGCACTTCGATTGGGCGGCCGCGCTGCTCATCTCGAAGGTCCGCACGCTCGCCGCCATGTCCTACCGGACGAAGCTCGGTTTGCCCTTCGTCTACCCGCGTTGGGACCTGCGCTACGCCGCGAACTTCCTGCACATGATGTTCTCGGAGCCCTACCGGGACTACAACCCGAAGCCGGAAGTCACCGACGCGCTCGACCTCATCCTCCTTCTCCACGCGGACCACGAGCAAAACTGCAGCACCTCCACGGTGCGCATGGTCGCGTCGAGTGGCGCCAACCTCTTCGCCAGCGTGTCCGCCGGCGTCGGCGCATTGTGGGGCCCGCTCCACGGCGGGGCCAACGCGGCCGTCATCGAGATGCTCGAGCAGATCCGCAAATCGGGCGACGACGGACGGCAGACAGTCGAAGCGGTCAAGGGGGGTAAAGCCCGTCTGATGGGCTTCGGCCACCGCGTCTACAAGAACTACGACCCGCGCGCCCGCATCCTCGGCGAGATGGCCAAGCGCGTCCTTTCCTCCATGGGGATGAAGGATCCGCTGCTCGAGATCGCCATGCATCTTGAGGAGGTTGCGCTGAGCGACGACTACTTCATCTCGCGCAAGCTTTACCCGAACGTGGACTTCTACAGCGGCATCATCCTGCGGGCCATCGGCATCCCGGTGGACATGTTCCCGGTGATGTTCGCCATCGGCCGCATGCCCGGCTGGATCGCGCACTGGCGCGAAGTGGCCAGCAACCCGAAGATGAAGATCCACCGACCGCGTCAGGTCTACACCGGCCCGAAGCAGCGGCCCTACGTGCCGATCGAGGATCGGCCGGAGTAGAGCTGCAAGGTGGGAACTATGTAGACTGCGGTGTGGGCGCGCGAAGCGGGCGTAATGTCGCAATGTGATTCTCGGTCGGAGTATCTTCAGGCAGATTCACCGGGCACGACATGCAATTCTGGGGCCTTCTGATCCAAGGGGAGACAATGCAAAGCGCCGTTGCCGCAGCTTCGGGCTTGGCCCGAGTGACGCTTCTGGCCGCAATAGCCGCTTTGATCGCGTGCTTTGCTCTTTCAGCTCTGGTGGCGATGTCGCTTTGGGTGGGCATTCGCCTCAGCTACCTCGAGAGGCAAGGGCGGAAGTTCTGGCACTATTTTCCCAGATCGCACAGGGATATCGCTGACACGATCCGGTTCGGCGGCCAGACAGGACGATGGTGTGTGTTGGCAGGTGCCCTGTCGGTTTCCTCTTGGTTGGCTCTCGTTCTGATTTCCCTGCTGACTGCGGCATGAGGATGGAGTGACACCCTGCTCTGCGAAGGGGGGGCGTTAACGCTGACCGCGGAGAGGTTGGCCCAACGAATTCCTGCAAGCGACAGAACAGTCTTTAGTCCGAAACTGGCGCAGGAACTTTCAGCAGCCATTGCGGGCTGTGCACGACGAACTGCCACTTGCCTTTGTGCAGGCCAAGCTCGCCGAGGAATTCCACCTTGTCGCCCTTCGCGAAGCCGCGCATGCGCTTGAGCAGGTCCTCGTCGGGGGACCACAGGAGGAACTCGCTTCCGAAAGCCTCGACGGCGAGCGGCCGGCGCGAGGTCACCATGGCCGCGACGCGGAAGAGTTCGCCGACATGCTCGTCGGCTGACTTCGCAACCTGCGAGGTGAGGGCCGGCACGCGGCCTGGGGACAGCTTCTCGTAGCCGACGCGCAGCGGTTCGTCCGTTGCATCCTCCTTGCCGGGTTTCTCCGGCGCGATGCGGGCCGAGGGGTCGGCGTCCTCGACCGTGCGGAAGCGGGCGACGATGGGAAAGTGGTCGCTCGTCCCGGAACCCTCGCCGGCATTGCTCCAGCGGTGAGGCAGGCCGAGTTCGGTGTGGCGGTTGATGCCGTCGAGGCGGACGACGGAGAACGAGTTGTCCACGTATTGCACGCCGTTCTGGTCGTAGAGGCCCGGCGTGACCATTTTCTGCATGAGCGTGCCCCAGACGCCCTTGAACTCGTCGGAGTAGCGCTCCTTGCGCGGGAGCTCATACCAGAGGTTGTAGAGGGAAAGGTCCTTGGCCAGCGCGGTCTTCAATTCGTCGCCCTGCGAACCGAGCACATCGTTGACGGCCGTGCGGCCGAGGTGAGGGAAGGCCTGAGTCTGGTTGTAGTGGCTGTTGAAGTCGCCCGCGAGGAGCACGTCGGCGGAGGGATTCTCGGCGAAGATCTGCTCGAGGCGGTCGCGCAGGGTCTTGGCGTTGAAGCGGCGGCTGTTCTCGGCCGCGAGGTCGCTGGCGCGCGACTTCCAGTGGTTGACGAACACGGTGAGCGGGTGGCCGTCGACGGCGAGCTTGACCTCGAGGATGTCCCGCGCATCCGGCGTGGGGTGGCTGCGGGTCTCGAGCACGGGGAATTTGGTGAAGACGGCGCTCTTCTGCGCTTTGCGGTGGGTTTCGCGGTCCTCGCTGCCCACCGCGGCGAGGTCGGGCTTGTCGGCGCCCACGACCACGCGGTAACCGGTCATTCCGTTGTCCTCGAGATACTTCAACAGCAGCGCCTCGGCCGGCACGCCTCGGATCTCGTCGTTCAGCTCCGTGGTGAGCATCTTGTCCACCGTCGTGCCGCGATATTTCTCGAGGAAGGCGGCGTGGTCGGACGCGGAGGAGTCGGGGG